>JALYQW010000116.1 GCA_030855635.1 Bacteroidota bacterium
ACAAATAATTTATTGTCGAACTTTTCCAACAGATTATAATCGCCGGCATTACCATTATCGGCAAGTGAGACTGTCCAGTTGGCAAAATTTCCCAGGTTAGGATTGTTAACATCCGCTGTAAAAACACCTTCTTCCGTTGCAGCGAAAATAGCATTCCCCAAGAATTCAATATCAAAAACTTTTATTTCCGTACCACCGGGTCCTATGATATAAGTGTCCTTGATTTCATTTTTTAAAAGATCGAGCACTACGATCCCAAAACCGCAGGATAAATATGCAAGGTTGTTTCGGAATGCAATTCCGTAAATATTTTTATCGCCGGTGAGGTTTTTTCTTTTGATGTCGGAGATATTAATAATCTTGTTCTGATTGATTAAATCGATATTGGCATTGGTATAAGCGATTACCAGAATTTTTGTTTCAATATCGTATTTCAGTGTGTTTACATTGAGTTCCGACAATCCAGAAATTTTTGACATAGGGACCACGCTGTTATCACTTTGCTGATAATAAAACAGGCCGCGGTCGGAAGCGCAATATACTTTATCGCCCGTTGAGGCAATGGCCCTGGCCTTGATGAATGGAAGGTGCACCCGCCATTGACCTATTGCAGGTTCCTGGGCATTGATAAAAGAAGAAAATGAGGCTAAAATGCTTAAAATGAGCAGGATCCTTTTCATAGTGCTTTTTCAAAATAAGGTAACACCTTAACAAACAGAAAAACAGGCATTTTATTTTATAAATGGATGATAATATTACTGGTCTTCAGGAGTTTTAACTTTAAAACCGTTTCCGGATACAGCTGTTGCCGCTAATTTCTAAATTTGACCCTCAACAAAGGTATTACCACAAAGGGTTTATGCGAAATTACGAAAAAACCAGTTCAGCTTCTATTAAGAGGAATATTAACGCACTTCAACTGTGCGTATAGCTGTCAACACCCGTTTATTGCTTCCCGGTAAGCTGGATGGTATGGGCTGGTTTGCCTATCATACCTTATTACGAATCACCAGGGATCATCCCGGGGTTGAATTTATTTTTTTGTTCGACAGGAAATGGTCGGATGAATTTGTTTTTGGACCGAATGTTACACCGGTCGCACTGTTTCCCCAGGCGCGCCATCCGTTTTTATATTATTGGTGGTTTGAACATGCCATACCGGCTGCATTAAAAAAATACAAAGCTGATTTATTTCTCAGCCCCGATGGTTACCTCAGCCTATCCACTACAGTTCCGCAGCTGGGTGTGATACACGATTTAAATTTTGAACACTATCCAAACGATTTACCCTTACTTACGCGATGGTATTACAAACATTATTTTCCAAAGTTTGCAAAGGTAGCTTCTCGTCTTGCTACAGTTTCAGAGTTCAGTAAAACAGATCTTATTACATCATACCACGTTGATCCCGGTAAAATTGATGTTGTATATAACGGTGTGAATGAGTGCTATCTGCCGGCAACTATCAGTGAAATAGCATCCACACGGGTTAAACATTCAGAGGGGCAACCCTATTTTCTTTTTGTTGGCATGTTGCACCAGCGAAAAAATATCGCCAATCTTTTCAGAGCTTATGAAGAATTCCGGAATCAATCCCTTAGCGGGATAAAATTGCTTGTTGTAGGACACAAAAAGTGGTGGACGAAGGAGATGGAAACAGTTTTTAACAGTATGACTCACAAAAACGATGTACTATTTCTGGGACGACTGTCTATTGATGAGCTAGTGAAAATTTCCGGTGCCGCTATGGCAATGATGTACGTTTCCTATTTTGAAGGCTTTGGGGTTCCCATCATAGAAGCTATGAGATGCGGAGTTCCTGTTATCACATCTGATGTAACTTCCATGCCAGAGGTTAGCGGAGATGCTGCCCTGCTTGTGAATCCATTTGATACAACATCAATTTCAGATGCGATGTTGCAAATTAGCAGCGATGAAAAATTGCGTGCCACGTTATCCGCAAAAGGAATTGTTCAAAGCACCCGTTTTACATGGGATGCTACTGCTCAAAAATTATGGCAAAGCATACTCAAGTCGGTCTGACCCTTAAACCCACGTTTCAACAAAAAACTTTTTCCCGGAATTAATTTGGCGAATATCGCATAAGGCAAACTGTATCAAGCCCATAAATCATCTTTATTTGATTGAAATTACTCTTACCTTTGCGGGAAATTTCTGCGTATTATGGCGAAAAAGGACACGGTATTGGTATTAGGGGCGGCCGGCCAGATTGGCACCGACCTGGTGATGCGTTTGAGGAGCGAAATGAATCCTTCACAGGTTATCGCAACTGATGTGAAAGAATTAAAAGGTGAACTTCGCGAAAGCGGGCCGGGTTTTGTTGTGGATGTCCTCGATTTTAATGCTGTTGCAAAACTGATGAAACAACATGAAGTTACGGAGGTTTATTTATTAGCAGCTTTACTTTCTGCCACAGCAGAACAAAATCCAAAACTCGCATGGAAGCTGAATATGGAAGGACTTTTTAACGTACTGGATATTGCCAGAGAAAATAGTGCACTCAAAATTTTTTGGCCAAGTTCTATCGCAGTATTCGGCCCCACCACTCCGCGATTTAATACACCTCAGCATACGATCATGGAACCTTCAACTGTTTACGGGGTAAGCAAGCAAGCCGGGGAAAGATGGTGTGAGTATTATAATCATAAATTTAATGTGGATGTACGCAGTCTCCGTTACCCGGGATTGATCAGTTATAAGTCGATGCCCGGTGGAGGAACTACCGATTATGCAGTTGACATATATCATAAAGCGTTAGAAGGTGGAAGTTATGAATGTTTCCTGAGAAAAGATTCCGCACTTCCCATGATGTACATGCCCGATGCCCTGGATGCTACTATTGACCTGATGCGTACGCCTTACGATGCAGTTAAAATAAGATCTTCGTACAATGTTTCAGGAATGAGTTTCTCTCCTGAAGAGATCGCTGCAGAAATCAGGAAACACATTCCTGAATTTACCATCACCTACAAACCTGATTTCAGGCAAGCTATTGCTGATAGCTGGCCGGCTTCAATCGATGATAAAGAAGCGAGGGAGCAATGGGGATGGAAAGAAAAATTTGATCTCGCCTCCATGACCAGCGATATGCTGATGCAACTCAAATCACAGAAATTAAATTCTACTATTAAATAATTTTTCTTTTTTATGAATCAGGATCTTTATCTCTATAATTCTTTATCGCGCAGTAAGGAAAATTTTCAACCCATTCAGCCTCCTAACGTGGGAATGTATGTTTGTGGTCCAACAGTATCGGGCGAATCCCACCTGGGTCATTCACGCCCGTATGTAACATTTGATGTGGTGTACCGCTATCTGAAATTTATTGGTTACAAGGTTCGTTATGTCAGAAATATTACGGATGCCGGTCACTTTGAAGAGGAAGGCCGTGAAGCACAGGATAAAGTGAATGAAAAGGCAAAACTTGAAAGAGTGGAGCCAATGCAGTTGGTGCAAAAATATACCAATCTCTATCATGACATGATGGATCTGTTAAATTGCCAGCGTCCCGATATTGAGCCAACAGCTACAGGTCATATCGTTGAGCAAATTGACATGATACAAGTCATCATCGAAAAGGGTCTTGCTTATGAAGTCAATGGTTCTGTGTATTTCGATGTGAACAAATATGCATCATCAAATGATTACGGCAAATTGAGCGGCCGTATCCTTGAAGATATGATTGCGGGGAGCCGTGAACTTGAAGGACAAGGAGAGAAACGCAACCCGGCTGATTTTGCTTTATGGAAAAAAGCTCCCGCAGAACATATTATGCGATGGAACAGTCCGTGGGGCGAAGGATTCCCCGGATGGCATATTGAATGCTCTGCTATGGCAACCAAATATCTTGGAATTGAGTTTGATATTCATGGCGGTGGAATGGATCTTTTGTTCCCGCATCATGAAAGTGAAATTGCACAGTCGAAAACAGTAAGCGGATGCAATCCTGTTAAATACTGGATGCATAACAATATGATTACAATCAACGGCAGAAAGATGGGCAAGTCCTATAACAATACCATCACATTACGTGAAATGTTTTTTGGAGGTAATGACCTGTTGGAGAAAGCTTATCCGCCCATGACAGTGCGTTTTTTTATTTTACAAACGCAATACCGGGGTACGCTCGATTTTTCAAATGAAGCGTTGCTTGCAGCTGAAAAAGGATTACAACGTTTACTCAACGCTTATGAAACTATTGGAAAACTGCAGCCTTCAGAAAATACTTCTTTCGACATAGCAGCTATTGAATCAGCATGTTTCGCAGCCATGAATGATGATTTTAATACCGCCATCGTGGTGGCAAATTTATTTGACGCATCAAGGCTGATCAATTCTGTTAATGCAGGTACTGAAACGATTTCCGGCGAAGGCATTGTTCACCTGAAAAAACTTTTTGATGATGTATTGTTTACTATTCTGGGTATTAAAAGTGAAACTAAGGATAACAGTCAGGATATAGACGGGTTGATGCAATTAATTCTGGATATTAGGAGTAAGGCTAAGTCAAGTAAAGATTTTCAAACGGCTGATCAGATTCGCGATACCCTGAACAAATTAGGTATTGCTATTAAAGACACCAAGGAAGGTGTAACCTGGTCGAAAACATAATTTGCACTAAAATTGCATCCGGTATTAATTAGAAGGCTCATGTATTACCAGAAAAAATTCACTCTTATTTTTTACAGCATCCTTCTTTTATTAGTAGCGTGTACAGGTAAAGAAACAGCGCCCGACAAAGAGGAAGAAATCATCACAAAGCCGGTTGCAGTTCCTGTTAAAGCACCTGCCCTGAATGCAGATTCAGCTTATTCGTTTGTCAAAAAACAGGTGGATTTTGGACCAAGAATTCCTGGAACAAAAGCTCATGCTGCATGCGCCCAATGGCTGGAAGAGAAATTTAAAAGTTACATTCCTGAAGTGATGGTTCAAAAGGGAACTGTAACCACGTTTGACAACCGTAAATATGATTTGAGAAATATAATTGCCTCCTACAAACCGGAAAAAAGTCAGCGAATTTTATTGTGCGCCCATTGGGATACACGTCCCTTTGCAGATCGTGATGAAGGAGCTAACAAGAATAAAATTTACGATGGAGCTAATGATGGCGGAAGTGGAGTAGGTGTGTTGATTGAAATCGCACGCCAACTCAGCATACATAAACCAGAGGTGGGTGTGGATTTTGTATTGTTTGACCTGGAAGATTATGGACAACCTGAAGAGAGCAGCTTTCCTGTGATGAAAGATTCGTGGTGCCTGGGTTCACAGTATTGGGCAAAGAATCCGCACAAACCAGGGTATTACGCCCGGTATGGAATTCTACTTGACATGGTAGGTGCTAAAGGTGCGGTTTTCCCTAAAGAAGCAACTTCGGTGTATTATGCAAGCGGATTGGTGGATAGGGTTTGGAACACTGCCAATGCCCTGGGTTATGGCAGCTATTTTATCAATACACGCTCAGGTGCTATTACCGATGATCATTTATACATTAACCAGCTTGCAAACATCCCTTGCATCAACATCATCCATTGGGATGTGATGCAATCTGATTTTTTTGATCACCATCATCGAGTAACTGATAACATGGATCAAATTGATCCGGCGACGTTAGGCATGGTGGGCCAGACGGTGCTTCAGGTGATTTTTGAAGATGCGCAAAATGTGAATTAAATTTTTAAGTTTAAAGTTTCACCGGAAAAGTTAAAAAAGACCTACGGATCAAAATTCCAGATAGCATAGGGTAGTTCGGGAAAAAATTAACAGGAACTTATGAAAGGCTACCGCAGTGTTGAAACTAAATCGGGATATTTTGGATCGATTTGTTTTAATGCCTCATATACCTTTAAAGCCATAAGATACTCTTTGTACCAGTTTTTGTCGGATGGTATGATATGCCAGGGGCTGACACTACATTTTTCAAAGATGGATTCATAAACTTCCATGTACTGGTCCCATTTTTTGCTGGTTTCCCAATCAGCATCCTTATGTTTCCAGAATTTTTTTGGATTGTTCAACCGTTCCTGCAAACGCTCCTGTTGTTCTTTGTGAGAAACATGAAGAAAAAATTTCAATACAGTAGTGCCGTTATCTTCCAGTAATTGTTCGAAATCATTAATATGACGATAGCGCTTTTCAACAAATTTTTCCGGATAACTATTTTCAACAGTAGGAACGATGATATCTTCATAATGCGAACGGTTAAAAATATGAATCATCCCCTGGGGTGGAATATTCGCATGTATGCGCCAAAGAAAATCATGAGAATACTCATGTGAAGTAGGCTTTTTAAAATTAATTACACGGATGCCCATCGGATTCACATCTACAAATACATCTTTAATTGCGCCATCCTTCCCGGAGGCATCCATACCCTGAAGGATTACCAGCAGACTTTTTTCGGACTCAGCATATAATTTCAGCTGCAATTCCCCGATCTTCTTTACCAGATCAACAGTTTTTTTGCGGATAGCATTTTCATCAACTGATTTGGCCGGAGCGGTTGCAGCTTTGCTAATATTCATAAAAGGTTATTTAAATCCGTCAGTTTTATTTTTGAGTGATTTCACTTCATTATCCTGCTCACTGATCTTTGCATTCAGGTCGTCGATTGATTTTTCATTCGATTTGATGTCACGCTCATTGTCAGCAATTTCACTTTTCAACTTTTGAATATCATTCAATAGTTTTTTATTCTTATCTTTTAATACCGCAAGGCTTTTTTCAAGTGTTTTCAAAACTTTATCAGCCGCCTTATATTCATCATCAGCAAGTTCTTTTTTTATCATTGTTGCAAATTTCAACAGTATTTCATCAGCGCCAGTGTAATTGCCGGTTGTATTTGTAATGTATTCGCCATTTCGGTTTATCGAAATAGTAACAACCACATTATCACCTGCATCATCCACCTTTGAATAAATATCGAGTGTGTCGGGACTTATGGAAGCAATTTTTGTATTGTCAAGGAAATATTCTCCTTTTCGACTTTTCATTTTTCCATCGTAATCTTTGAGATAAGAAGCCCACCGTTTTGCAACCATGCTTTCATCAGCATTGGGTATTTCAATGCTGGTAGAGGCCTGACTGATACCATTAAAGGTAGTGGCTCCGTATCGCACCTCTTTAGATTGCGCGAACATTGGAATGGAAAAAACAAGAAATGAAATTGTAAGAAAATAAGTTTTCATGTGATTGGGATTTTAGTAGATTAAATTTCAGTTACACCACCAGATATAATAAATTTCATCATTTCTGTACCTGAAACATCCAGTTGTTTAATGTTTGTTGCTTCAACAATGAATAACTGTCCGTTAAAGCCATAAGAAAACGGGAGGTAAACAGCCATCTTGGTTGTCTCAATACCCAGGCGTGAGAGGTCGTTTTCAGTAACGAACCCGATGCGTTGCGTTACAGGCTGATAATTCATGGTAACAAGCACGGGCTTGGTGAAACGCTTTTTCTCTCCTACAAATGCCTCTACCAGATCCTTAACCGAAGTATAAATGATTTTTAACAACGGTGTTTTACCCAACAATTTTTCCATCATACTGAAAAAAGGATTCGCTACAAGGTTGGAAGCAAAATAACCCAGTATGGTAACGATAAGAAATAACACAAGAATTCCTATTCCCGGAATTTCAAAATTTGGATATCCGGGGATTGCAATCGGAATATGAATGGGTATAAGATTATCGATCCAGATAATGCCCTGGATCAGGACCACTAAAGTAACGGTGATAGGAACTGTAATTAATAATCCCTGGAGGAAATAATTAAAAATAGTTCTGAAAGTAAAAGTGCTGTTTCTCATGAAATTGAAAATCTTGTGCTGTTTAAGCACCGGGGTGAAATTCCTGGTTGAACGTTACTGGTATTGTAGTATTACATTACTACAAACCTCGCATGATTGGTTTGTTTCTCCGACACCAGTTTTAAAACATAGTTTCCCGGAGTCAGTGATGAAATGTCAATTTGCAATGCTGATGCAGATTTGACAGAGTTGGTTGTTCCTGTGATGATGGTGCGTCCTTTCGCATCAACAACAAGGTACTGCGACACTGCCATTACTTCGTTGTTCAGTTTGACCTGAATTACATCCCGGGCCGGTGAAGGAAATACCAGCAAAGTAGTTGTATTCAAGGATTCATTGATGCCCACTAACGCATTCAGCCGGTCAAAATAGAGCCAGGGACCTTGTGGAGAAATACCTGCCCATGCAATTCCTGTTTCATTCACTGAAGAAGAGGAATAATTTATGACCACAGGTAAAATGCCTGTTAACATTGTTGCAACACTGGTATCATTATGCGTATTATTAGGTGGTAAAAAAGTGGTAAACGATCCCGGTGCAAGAGCTGATGCCGTAACAAACTGCATTTGATCAAATCCGGTTCCGGTTGGGGCAATAGAATCAGCAAGATAGGTGAGGGTTACTCCACTCCCAATGAGATTGGAATATGCAGCGGCATCAAACCAATAGGCTGATAAAGATGTATTGCCACCTACAATAAACTCCGGTTGATAAGTTGTTCCGTTATTAACTGAAGTTTTGCATTTGAGTTGCTGATTGGTGTCACCTTCTGTAAAAAGAAACCACGCAGTGCTGTTTACCAGTACAGTCTTGAATTGTTTTCTTTTCATACCGGAAGATGTAACAACATCCTGGAATGTCCCCGGTGCAATCGTACCTGGGGCAGTTTCATCATAAAATGCCGCAACAATATCCGAAGTAGCCGTGTCAGGTAAAACCGGACCGTAATAGTTTAAAATTAACCGAGTGCCCGACATGCATATTTTTGGTGAATCGCCATTACCTGTAACAAGAGCGCTATTTCCTGTGAAAGAAATTCCACCATCCAATGTTCCATGCCTGCGAATGTCATTGTTCAATGGTTCCTGCACAAATACATAAATCCAATTACTGCCTGGCGAAGCAACGCAATCGAAATCCTGTACCCCCGATTGAGTGAATTGTCCAAGGGTACCTGTTTCTACATTTAAAAAATAAAGCACATTATTTTGTGAGAACACACAGTAAATGCTATCTAATCCGGTCACTACCATTTTAGTTTTAACCACAGCACCCATTGCAGGCAATCCGATTAAGGGAACAACGTTCCACGTATCACCATTATCGGATGAAGTGTAAACAGTTATCATATCAGGACCTGTAACTGCACCTGCAAGAGCGGCATATAAAACGCCATTTTGTTTAACAGCCAATGAATGCTGTGCAGTGGGTGAAAAGGGACTAATAACTTTATCAGTACCCCAACCTGAAGCATGATGATACAGTAAGGTCGCGAAGACTAAAAGAAAAATTTTTTGCATAAAATATGGTTTCATAATCATTAATTTTTTTTCATTCGTAAGTTAATAGGCCCTTTCATTGTTGCCTTTCATGTAATTTATAAACGATTTACAAACCACCTTGTTCCCTCCGGGAGTTGGATAGTTTCCTGAAAAATACCAGTCGCCGGTATGGTTGGGAATGGCAGTGTGTAAATCTTCAATTTTCTGAAATATGATCTGCACTTCGGCTTTAATATCTTTCGGACGAATCATTTTGGCGATTCTTTCAGATATCTGGTGAGCAGTAAATGGTTTATAAATATCTTTCACAAAATTCTGCATTTGCGCCGTAGGAGTTGATTGCTGTTCGAGGCATTTATGATACACTTCTTCAATAACATGTTCCATGTTATTTTCTTCCAGCAATTCAATGGCCGCCGCGAAAGCTACGAAATCACCCAGCTTCGCCATATCGATCCCATAGCAATCCGGATAACGAATCTGAGGTGCAGAAGACACGATAATAATTTTTTTAGGTTCCAGCCTGTCAAGCATTTTAAGAATGCTTTTTTTCAAAGTGGTTCCTCTAACAATGGAGTCATCAATAATTACCAGGTTATCTTCGCCTCTTTTAACGGTACCATAAGTGATGTCATAAACATGTGCGACCAAATCATTTCTTTGAGCATCATCGGTAATGAAAGTGCGAAGCTTTGCATCCTTAATAGCAATTTTTTCGATCCTGGGCTTTATGGAAAGAATTTCATCGAGCTGACCTTCCGTAATACCCGCGCCTGCTTTTAATATTTTTCGTTTTTTAACATCCCTTAAATAGCCTTCAATACCCGATACCATTCCATAAAAAGCAGATTCAGCAGTATTGGGCACAAAAGAGAAAACTGTATTTTTTAGATCATAATCAACAGCTTCCAGTATTTCCGGGCACACCACCCGGCCCAGTTCTTTACGCTCCTTATAAATATCAACATCACTTCCCCGTGAAAAATAAATTCTTTCAAATGAACACGATTTAAGCTCCTGCGGTTCACGAAATTGTTGTTGTTCCACTTTTCCATTCTTGCGAATGACCAACGCATGGCCAGGTTTAATTTCGATCAGGGATTCGGAGGGAACATTAAATGCGGTTTGTATGGCAGGTCGCTCCGAGGCAACCACTGCTACTTCATCATTCACATAATACCATGCGGGGCGAATGCCATTCGGATCACGCATTACAAAAGCATCTCCGTGACCAATAAGTCCCGCAATTACATAACCGCCATCCCAGCTCTTAGCCGCCCTCGTGAGTATACGTTGTATGTCGAGGTTTGCTGCTATCATGGAAGAAATTTCCTTGTTACCAAATCCTTCCTGCTTGTAACGTTTAAACAGCAATTCATTTTCTTCATCCAAAAAATGACCAATCTTTTCAAGTACAGTAACCGTATCGGATTTTTCTTTTGGGTGTTGGCCAAGATCCAGCAACTGGTCAAGCAATTCATCAACATTGGTAAGATTAAAGTTTCCTGCAACAACCAGGTTGCGTGTCATCCAGTTATTCTGGCGTAAAAACGGATGGCAATTTTCAACGCTGTTTTTGCCATAAGTGCCATATCGTAGATGACCCAGGAACAATTCTCCCGTAAAGGGTAAATTATTTTTTAACCATTCAGGATCCTGCATCTTATCCGGGTGTTCCCTGGCAGCATCCGAAAAGCGGTTATTAATTTTATTGAAAACTTCTACAATGGGTTGTGATGCATTGCTGCGATGCCGGCTAATGTACCTGTTGCCGGGTTCCACATCAAGTTTTATGTTGGCAAGTCCAGCACCATCCTGTCCCCTGTTGTGCTGCTTCTCCATCAGCAAATACATTTTGTTCACACCATAAAAAGCGGTGCCGTACTTTTCTTTGTAGAAGGAGAGGGGTTTTAATAATCGAACAACGGCTATACCGCATTCGTGTTTAATCTGATCACTCATGGCAAGTATCTAAGGTGCAAAGATACGAAAAAAATAGATTCAATATGTTACTGACTATCAATAAAATACAATCACTTTTGGGTGTAAATTCGCACTATTGAAAAATTATACCGGATTCGGGATGTAAAAGGAGTCGCTTTAAATTATTTTACAAACAACTGTGAAGAAGCACCTAAAACTTTCCGGTTACTTTTTTCCTGGATAAATATAATAATGGATTTATTTAAACCGGGCGAAAGTTTTTTCAATGGAACACGCAACAAACCTTTTTGAGTTTTTAAATCGGTGGTGTAAAAGAGGCGGGTCACATTATCATTTCTTAATGTTTTTCCTTCATTGTCTCCTTTTTCCACTTTCGTGGATAAACTTTTTTCAACCACTGCAACATTAATGTATCTGTCACTTCCTGATTTTCCTGTGATGGCGGGTGCCTGCACATCATACATGATATCGAGTGTATCATTGAAAATCTGGAAAGTAAATTCAGGAATCATAACTGCTGGAGTTGTTAAGCCTGCTTTAATCAAATCAAAAACTTTTTGAGGTTCATTTACCGGCAATACTTGTCTGCCGTTCAAAAGCATAAAAGGTGTATAGGTTTCTTTTTGTCCAAGAACGGAAGTATAATTGGTAAGACGGTTAGTAAACCTGAAACTGCTGAATGGATCCTTCCAGCCGTAACGGTTCCAGAAATCAACATGCATCGATAAACAAAATACCGGTTTATTATTTTTTTCAGCATCCGTAATGATTTCGCTTAACAGTTTATCGGCTTCGGGAGAATTGATATCTCCTTGTGAGGTAAAAAGTTCGATAACGGCAACGCCTTTGTATAGAGACGATGATGCCGTGTTTACCTGAGCAGTTGCCAGTAACGGTAAAAACAAAAAGAGCAACAGATATTTTTTTATCATGGTAATTTTTTTGTTCAGAAAGGTGTGAAGTGATTTTTATCCATTCCCAACCATTCCAGTGCAGTGCCGCTCAGCAACTGTTCCTTTGTAGCAACATCAAAATCCATACTTTTAATGAGTGAGCCCGGAACAGTTTCTCCAAGAGGAAAGGGGTAATCAGATCCCAATGCTACACGGTTGGCTCCTGCGAGATTCACCAGGTAGTGCAGCATGTCTTTATCATGAACGAGCGAATCGAAATAAAATTTTCCAATGTAATCGCGCGGATTCACATTATTATCTATGGCTACAAGGTCAGGGCGGGAATTAAAACCGTGTTCTATTCTTCCGATTGTGGAAGGGAAGGAGCCGCCTCCATGTGCAAAAGCGACACGGAGATCCGGCAATCGTTCAAACACTCCACCAAAAATCATGGAACAAATAGCGAGTGAAGTTTCGGCCGGCATTCCCACCAGCCAGGGAAGCCAATATCGTGTCATTTTTTCCTGACCCATCATTTCCCAGGGATGCACAAAAATTGCAGCACCCAATCGTGAAGCGGCTTCGAAAAACGGGAATAATTCCGGTGCATTCAAATTCCAGTCATTCACATGACTCCCTATCTGAACGCCTCTCATTCCAATTTGCATACATCGCTCCAACTCCCGGATAGCCATTTCAGGATCTTGCAAAGGAACTGTTCCTAGTCCTGCAAAGCGTTTGGGATAACGGTGTACTATATCTGCAATATGATCGTTTAAAAAATTTGATACTTCCAGACAATCATCCGCTTTCGCCCAGTAACTGAACATCACAGGTATTGTTGAGAGCACCTGCACATGCACACCGTGCTGATCGCAATCTGTGATTCGTGCTCCTGCATCCCAGCAATTTTGTTCCACTTCTCTGAAAAATTTATCACCAATCATCATCCGTGCGCAGCAAGGTTTGTGATGATCAAGACTGATAAAACCACCATAACCAAAACGTGAAGCGTAGTTGGGAATATTTTCAGGAAGTATGTGAGTATGTATATCTATAGTCATGTCGAGGCTATATGGTTGCGGGGTAATGGAACGCGGATTAGGCGGATTTTTTGGGATAAAAGACGGATTTTGTGGTCGGATTGAGTTAGGGGGATATTTTGCGTTCGTTCATAAAGATTTTGCGGCGGTATTCTGCTTTTTTGCCGAAGTTCATGAGTAGACCGACTTCAATATTAGTTGCACGAAGGTAATTAATAAGTTGGAATTCATGTTCTTCACGGAGCGATTCCATTGCCTTGATTTCGATAATGAAGCTATTCTCTATTATTAAATCTGCGATATAATATCCAACTTCTATTCCCTCATAATATACTGTGACAGGAAACTGTTTTTTAATATTAAGTCCGGCTCTGGAAAGTTCAATGCCCATGGCATTTTCATACACTTTCTCCAAAAATCCATATCCTAAAGTATTAAAAACTTTATAGTAAGCTTTAATAGCGGTGCCTGTCAGTTGCTTGAAAAGTAGTTCCATAAAAGAAAAGTTTTAAAAAGTATACTCAAAAGTACAATTTACTATCTGAATAAATCCGTCTCTTATCTGTTTAATCCGTTAAATCATTGCCTGCTGAATATTTTTCAATAAATATATAGTAATTCAACACCTTTTAAGAAACTCTGAAGTTCAAAATAATTTTACGGCAGGCTGGCGTGTTCTCTCAAGCACTGCTTTATCCAGTACATTAGCCAAAAACAATTCCCTGTGCAAGTGGAAGATCATTTCCGTAGTTGATGGTGTTTGTTTGTCTTCTCATGTAAATTTTCCATGCATCGGAACCGGATTCGCGTCCGCCGCCGGTTTCTTTTTCACCACCAAAGGCACCGCCAATTTCGGCGCCCGATGTACCGATGTTAACATTCGCTATGCCACAATCCGATCCATCTTGTGCAAGGAACATTTCAGTTTCACGCATGTTATTGGAAAAAATGGAAGAGGATAATCCTTGCGGAACATCATTCTGATACTTTATAGCTTCTTCAATGGTTTTATATTTGATAAGATAAAGTATCGGCGCAAAAGTTTCATGTTGCACAATTGCATAATGATTTTCTACTTCTGCGATGCAGGGATTTACATAGCAACCTGATTCATATCCTTCACCTGATAGCACTTCTCCGCCAAAAGCAATGGTACCACCTTCATTTTTCACAGCTGCTATAGCGTTAGTAAAGTCATTCACTGCATTTTTATCAATCAGCGGACCTACCAGTGTTTTCGGATCAAGCGGATTGCCGATGCGAATTTGCCCGTATGCTTTAATGAGATTGTTTTTAAAAGTATCATATACACTTTCGTGGATGATCAAACGGCGTGTGCTGGTGCAACGTTGTCCGCAGGTGCCCACCGAACCAAACAAAACAGCGAGTTGTGCCATTTCAAAGTCGGCTTCGGGTGTAATAATGATCGCGTTGTTACCTCCGAGTTCGAGTAAGCTTCGGCCCAGCCGTTCGCCAACAATTCTTCCTACACGTTTTCCAACAGCAGTTGAACCGGTTGCTGAAATCAGCGGAACACGTTTGTCGGCAAGAAAATTATCACCAACATTTTTAGAATTTCCTGCTACCAGGCAAAGCGTTCCCTCAGGAACATTATTTTCTTTCAGCACATCTGCAATAATATTATGAACGGCAATTGCACACAGCATAACTTTTGATGAAGGCTTCCAAACTGTTGTATCACCGCATACCATGGCAAGCATCGCATTCCACGACCAAACCGCAACCGGAAAATTGAACGCGCTGATAACACCTACAATTCCTAATGGATGATATTGTTCATACATCCGGTGACGTGGCCGTTCGCTGTGCATGGTCAGTCCGTGCAGTTGACGTGATAAGCCTACTGCAAAATCACAGATGTCGATCATTTCCTGAACTTCACCCAATCCTTCCTGGTAAATTTTCCCCATTTCATAGGCTACCAGTTTACCGAGATCTTCTTTTCTTTCGCGCAAAGCATTCCCAATCTGGCGAACCACTTCACCACGTTTAGGTGCAGGCACCAGGCGCCACTGTTCAAAAGCGGTTTGTGACAACGCAATCACTTTATCATAGTCCTCCGCTGTAGCTTGTTTTATTTTACCAATTAGTTTGCCATCAGCCGGTGAATAGGATTCAATAATTTCACCTGTGGTGTTCATCCATTTAGTACCGGTAGAAGCTCCGAAGTTGGTGTCACGGATACCCAGGCGATCAAGGGTTGATGCGATGTCGAAAGTTTGTTGATTAGCTGTGATGGTGCTCATTAATTTAGGTTGAAAGGTGAATATACCTGCGAAATTACATAATCGGGTGTGAGCGTATGGGCTTTAAAAGCGTATATGTTGATTTTCAATTGATTGCGTTTAGCTAAATGAGGTCACACAGGAGCTATATTTAACTTACTTCAACGAAATACACACATTTTTTTCTTCCGTAAAGAAATTAAGTGCCTCGAACCCACCTTCACGGCCAACGCCTGAATTTTTTACTCCGCCAAAAGGTGTCCGTAAATCGCGCAACAGCCAACAGTTGATCCACACAATCCCGCTATGAAGTTTTGCAGCGACCTGATGCGCGCGCGTAAGATTCTGTGTCCAAACGGTTGCTGCTAAACCATATTGGGTGCTGTTAGCATATTTTAAAACTTCATCCATGGTATCAAACGGTGTAATGGTAACCACGGGACCAAAAATTTCCTCCTGGTTAGTTCTGCAGTCATAACCCAGTCCTTCAATGATGGTAGGTTCAATATAAAATCCTCCTTGTTCCGTTCCTTCAGGATGCACCTGGTTTCCACCGCAGATTATTTTACCGCCTTCCTGTTTTGCCAAATCAATATACGAAAGGATTTTCTCCATGTGTGATTTCGAAACAATGGCACCGACACGGGTATCATCTGAAAGCGGATTGCCCACTTTCAATGCTTTTACTTTTTCCACAAAGGCGTTCTTGAATTTTTCATAGAGCGGGCGTTCCACAAACATCCGTGAACCGCATAAACAAATTTCACCCTGGTTTGAAAATGATGAGTGAACTGAGGTCTTAACGGCATTATCAAAATCACAATCCGCAAAAATAATATTCGGATTTTTACCACCCAGCTCGAGTGAAAGTTTTTTGAACATAGGTGCCGCTACCCTCGAAATTTCAGCTCCTGTTTTAGTACCACCTGTAAATGAAATAACCGGTATTTTTGGATGAGCGGTAATGGCACTGCCTACCTTTGGACCTGTACCATGCACAATATTCAAAACACCGGGGGGAAGACCTGCTTCAATACATAACTCCGACAGCATATACGCAGTCATGGGAGTAATTTCAGATGGTTTGGCAACCACACAATTGCCGGACGCAAGGGCAGGAGCAATTTTCCATGTGAATAAATACAAGGGAAGGTTCCACGGTGATATACAACCGGCAACACCAATGGGATGACGCAGTGTATAATTCAATGCATTACCTTCCATGGCATGTGCTTCAGTGCTGTTATGTAAAATTCCTGTTGCATAAAAATGAAAATTTTTAGATGCTCTCGGAATGTCAACCGATTTAGCGAGCCAAACGGGTTTACCATTGTCGATGGATTCTGCCAACGACAGTTTGTCGAGATTACTATCAATCAATTCCGCTATTTTAATCAGGATAGCCGAACGTTTTACGGCGGGGGTTTCACTCCAGGCAGGGAAAGCTGTAAGAGCTGACTGAACCGCTTCTTCAACATCCCGTTCATCGGAATCAGGTATCAGGCTGTAGGCTTTGCCGTTCGCCGGATTTATATTGTCAAAAAAGTTTTTCCCTGTCGGCTCAACCAACCGGCCATTTATATAATTGAGAATTTTGTGCATTCTTGTGGTGTCTGATATTTATAGTGCAAAGTTAGCATTCAATTTAATATTTCAGGATGAATATCCCCGCCGCAAGCAGCGGGGTTTCAAAAGCTCCGGCTTTTCAGGAGCGTAGGTGGATTAAACAAAAACAGCCACCTTTAATGGGTGACTGTTTTGCAACTATTACCATACGGTTCGGTTATTCATTCCTGATCACAGAGAATTCACCATTGGTGATGCTTCCGGTTTGAGTATCGAAATTATATCGGCCAGTGGTGATACCGCCGGGCAAACCGAAATCGGTAAAGCGCAGTTTGTTATCGGTGGCATTTGCAGGTGATCCACTTCCATAGGTCCAGATACTATCCATGCCTATTACAATGTTGTTATTAGAACCAAAATTAAGCGAGTAATAATCTCCTACGCTATTTGTCAGGTTCATAGAAATGTAACAATCATAATTTCCAGGATTAGCAGTTCCACCAATTGAAATTTGTGCCGTTTCAAAAATACCATCACCATTATTATCAGTATAATTCGTATTTGAAGTTATCCCGGATAGCGTGTACGTTGTAGAACCAATGCCATTGGTGTTTATAGTGAATGTGTTTTGTGCGATGGTACCTGCATTGCATAGTTGTATAACCGGAGCAGTTGAAGCTGATCCTAACGCTCCTGTTACAACCGTTGTATTTCCACCGAATCCATTATAGTTCGCAGCAATACTGACTGCGGTATTTTCCTGCACGAATAATTTATATTGACCGTTGTTGGTGAATCGAATTATACTGCCACCATTCCATGAGGCATAAATAAATCCCGGACTTGCTGCTGCTCCTCCGCATGTTTTTACGCTTCCCATAATACGGGTAGCACAGGGAACTACAATTGGCGGAACAATGTTTACAATTCCCGCTACAGCGGTAACGGTTTGTACCGGACTGTTTGCAGATAAAAATGGATTATTCATTTGTAGCACCTGGCAATTGATCACATAACCTACCGGTACCCAGGTGGTAAAACTGCCGGAGTTATCAGTTATCACATTCAAAAAACCATTAATTGTAACCACAACTCCTGGCATTGGGTTGTTCTGGCAATCCACTACTTTTCCCTGGATATCGGTACGGACTCCACTATAGTCGCAATTCCAGGTAGAAAAGTGACTTACGGTTCCTGTGAAAAAGGAGCCCGACTTGGTTGCCTGTCCTTCTTCTTGCCACAAGCCGTTAGTTTCATTCAGGTGCCATAAAGGTACCGTTGCCTGAGCGGATGCAGTCTGGGATGGATCAATTGGAAACCTCAGTTCAGCGGTAGTTCCTGTTGCCAGTTTGATTTCATTAATACCAGTATTGTCAAACAATTTTGCTTCTATCATTCCCAGTGAATATAATGATTGCGTTTGTCCGCCAGCCGTTATGCCTGATAAATCTCCGCCGGGCACGATGGCTTCAAAATTAGATGCACCAGGGCTGATATGACGGGCATATACTTTAACTTGTCCTGTATAGGCTGTACCGTTAGCATCTACAAATGCATTTGCCGGGAAAGTAATCCTTGCACCTCCCGTCATGTTCAGTACTCCACCTGCTGTACCGGAAATATTTACCGCTGCAGGATATTCCTGCATCATCAGATTAGCATAATTCGCGTCACCTGACTGGGTTTTTTTGGCATGCACACATTTAAAATATCCCGGTTTACTGGCAATGATCACCATTCTGGTTTTAGGAACATCCACATTAATAAAAAGATAATTCCCGCGATTATCAGAAACCGTGGTGATACTGCCAAGCTTAACGGTTACACCGCTCATCACATTACCATCGGTATCTGTAATTCTTCCCGTTACACTTGTTTTAAGTGTAGGGCCAGATGGTGTAATTGGCGTGTTTGAGTTATCATCATCATCTTTTTTGCAGGATACAAACACAGCGGTGAATGCAAAAAAGGCGATAAATGCCAGGATAAATTTTGATCGTGTTTTCATGTGAATTTTGGGTTTGAAATAATATTTATACTATGATTTGTTTTATCTTTCAATGGAAAACTGTCCGTTTGTGACAGTGCCGGGATAAGCATTATATTCGAATGTTCCGGTTAACAAACTTCCGGGTGAACCATAATCAGTGACTATTAACTGGTTCAGAGTTGTTATTTGAAAATTACCATTACCATACGTTCCTATGCTGTCAATTACAATATAGATGTTATTCAGCGAATTTTGCAACAACGAATTAAAATAGCCGGACTTCGAGGCCGAGAGAACCATTCGTGATGCTGATACTTCCGTATTAGCGAAGAGAAAATTTCCGCGTGAATCGGATATAGTGGTGATGTATCCCAATTTAACTATAACCCCAGGCATAACCGACCCATCGGTACTGGTAATTCTTCCGGCTACAGTGGTTCTAAGCGTGGAGCCACCCGTACCAGAAGGCTTTGTTGAATTATCATCATCTTTTTTACATGATGAAACTAATAATGTGAGCACAAATAATGTACTGAAGAAAAGAGAAATTAAGCGCAATTTTTTCATCGCAGGTTGGTTTATCAGATTAGAAAACGTGTTAAAAGATTTTTTTACATTTTACTGAAACGGGTATATCCTGTTTTATTGCCCGAATAAATTCTTACATGATAAATTCCTGAGGCCAGGGAAGAAACATCAACCCCATACGCACTTCCTTTAGTTATTACGGGCATAGGAATTAACTTGCCGGTCATATCAATTAATTCTACCTTATCGGGAATGGAATAGTGAGGTAACTGAAGATACGCCATTGATGAAGCAGGATTTGGAACTATGGCCACCCGGAAGTTTCCGTTAATTTCAGCAATCGCTGAGAAATTCGTGGTCCAGCAGTTGCCGTAAATATAAGTTACCGTTCTTTCTATGTCCTGATTAATAATTTCCTTAATTTCATCAATGCAGATCACCGTGTCTGTAATAGCCGAAAAATAAATCCTGCAAAGCAGTTGGGCCGAATTGGATCGGGTGAATGCAGAATCCTCATGTGATATGGCAAAAATTTCGTTGGTGTTTCCCACCACACGAATATCCACAGGAAATTCAACAGGATCAGCAAGACTCACAACACTGTTAACGGTTACACCGGAAAGTGAAAACTGGAAAGCTTTTATGTCAGCATTTTTGCTGAATAATTCCACATCCACATACCCCACACCGAAATTAACATCCGCAATAGCGAGACCAGTAGTATCATTAATATTGAGAATATTATGAGGGAAATTACAATCATTAAAATTACTTCCTGCAGGATGCGGTTGGTGAGGCGTATTGTTGCACCACATGGCCAGCGCGGCATCATACACGGTGATTTCGCCATCTCCATTCAGATCGTTGCATGGAGTCGGTGTAATGGTGTTATCTTCCAGTTCATTGGCATATTCCAGAACATCCACAGAATCCAGCACCAGGTCGTTGTTAATGTTTCCATACATGGAAGAGCCGCCGCAAATTCCATTACAGTCGGGCATAGCAGCACCTCCGGGAATTCCCATGCAATCAACATAAGGCGTGCAGGTTGGTAACAACGAATAAGATTTCACGCCTGACGAATTACTTGTTATTTCAATACAAATTTGTATCGCATTATTTGCATGATTGATTTCATAATGATTCAATGCATCCGGTAGGTGATACGAATTTACAATTATGGCTAGCCGGTATTGTCCATCCGGTACATCCGTGATATCTATCCATTGGCATTGTGTTCCTACACCATAAACGTCATAACAGCCTGCGGATATACCCATGTTCCCACAGGTATACTGCCCGAAACCACAAAGATCAATCACACAAAAACCGTTCTTATGTCCTACCGGTATGAGATTGTTATTGGTATCATATAAACGGTAATCGCCATAACCCTCGTAATGCGCATGTCCGTGACAGTTCACGGTGTTAAACATGGTTGGATTAGCGAAGGGACTTCCAATGTAATAATCAAGCGGTCCAATATTGTCAATCTTAGAAGTAAAAGCAACAACGTATCGGGTTCCGTATCCGGTAACACATCCTTCATCAACATCACATGCACTGGCATTAATGGTCATCATCGTGAGGCTGTTCACAAAAGCCAAAGAATCAAATTTCAAGTCAGGGCCTGCGCAGGCCGGGTTGGGAAAATAAATACAACTACCGTCATCAATAACTGCAAGTGGGTTATAATTACACGCCTGTGGATCGGTACAACCTTGAACAGGTCCTACATAACTAAATGTAAAATCAATTGCTCCTGTACAATCATCGGCATTATCGCCTATTCGAATGTAGTAGGTTTGGCCTGCCATGAAAACAACATTCAGATCCGCCTGTAAACCACAGCCTGCGTCATCATTGTAGGAAAAAGTTCCAACAGGTCCTTCATCATTAACATTCCCGGAACAATTACTATATACCCAAATTTTTGTATTGCAGGTATTCATTCCACATGTTGTGATGTTGTAAGTACCGGTAACGGTGCAGGTATATACGTAGAAGGTGTTGTCGAATGGTGCGGTAAATGTTCCCGCATTAAGCGGCAATGACGATGAACAAAACATTCCCGGGGCACAGGCGATGGGATGTGAGGCAATACTGCCAAATGCATTACCGCTTGCAACCAGTATACCATCGGCATAAACCCAGTAACCTCCCGGGGCGTAAATGCCATCTCCAAAAGTATCATAAATAGTAAAAATTACACAGGAATTTGAAGGCACACAAACCGTATCGCCTACTGCAAGTCCGGAAGTAATTAAATTGCCATTGATATCGTTAAGTTCCCAGGAAGTTTCATAAGGCCAGGCATCCGGAATAATTTGAATGATGATTTCAGTATTGCCGGGCGTACACGATGATTGTGCATTAACATGGAAACAAGCAAAAATCAGAAAAAGACAGGTAACTAATTTTTTCATTGCCTTAGGATTGGTGTGTGAACAATAAGCTTATTGGTTATGAAAGTAATTAAATCCTGCTGATTCAACTAATTTATCCGATTTAATGACGAAAGTTTCTTCCGTTAAGATGCTTCCACATCAAAGCATGCAACCCAAAGATTTTAAATTTCGTCTCAATTATAACAGAAATACGGTTTTAAAACTGGAACTTTGACAATTTATTGATATGATTATCAAGAATATAGCAACAGATTGCGTATAAATTTAGTTGAGGTTAGTTTAGTGTTATTTTGGGGACTGCAAAGTCGGAAGAGCCGGTGAATTTTTGCCGGCTTTTTCATTCAAACCGCCTCAGTTCTTCATGAAATCAGCCCACGAACTTTTCTTGTAAATATCTTCTCCGTAAAAATACAGCACCTTTTTCAGAAGGGTAGGAGGCAGGTAAAACGGTACGGCATCCAGAATGTTATTGTTTTCATCAAGCAATGCCAGAGTTGGAATAACCAGATTGTTTTTGCTCAGCACCCTTGATAATTCATGAAATGGCATATTAGGCTGCGAAGGATTTTTATACATTTTGCCAAGGTACATTAGCGAATCCTTGTATTCGGCGTTAAAATCAATAAATCGGTAGGTACTGTCGGCATAAGCAAAAACAGTGGAATCAATGAATGAGGTGCGCTGCATGACCCTGCAGGAATTGCACCACGTAGTATTAATTAGAACAAGTGATTTTTTCTTTTCCTTGGCGGGAAAATTAAATGCTTCAGCAGGTGTAAGCCACTTGAGTTTTTTTAATGAACTATCAAGTGTCGAATCACGAAAAGCTTTTTCAAATTGAATATTAAAATCATCGAAATTGGAATTCCTGAAAACATTTTCAACGGTAAACACGAGCATGGGTTCAATTTTGATTCGATCCAGGAATCCTGCCGCCCGCATATTGAGAAGAAATTCGTTTTTAGCAGTGTCCAATACATTCATAAATACCGTTGAAGGATAAGACAATGATCCCTGCAGCATGGTTACTGCAAATTCATGCGGAGCTTTTGGAGTTGCCGCTGTGGGTTTATACACTTTCCCAAGATAAGTGATCGTATCTTTTCCTTCGGCGTTGAATTTTACAGGATAAAAGTAGCTGTTAATATATTCTGCAAGGTCTGGTTCTGAATAGGTGGTCTTCATCATGTGTTTGCACCATCCGCACCAATCGGTGTAAAAATCAAGTAATAAGGGTTTAGGAACTACTTTGTTCAGTTCCATTGCCTTCTCAATGCTCATCCATTTCACCAGTCCGTTGTTCGGGTCGCCGGCCTGGCCTGAAGAAGCAATACTCAAGAAAAGGAAAACGATATTTAAGGTCAGCCGTTTTATACCTTTTGCCGGAAATAAATTGGGGTGCATTTACAGATTAGAATTTCTGTAAAGTTAGGAATTTTTGTAAATCTTGTGCAAAATGAGTTTACCGATCTAATTTTGCGGAAATTCACAGAGTTTTTTTAAAAATTTGAAATCATTGTGAATAAAAAGTAAATAGTAATAGTTTACTCTTACTAAAATTGATGCACAGGAGACTGATTCATCCTGTAAAAGTATTTTTCACTTCGATTTGCTTTTCAGTTCTTAATAAACTTCAAATGGTGTACTGCTTTCCCTGTATTGATCTCAATCAAATATAAACCCGTTGATAATTCGGAAATATTCAAAATCCCGTTAGTGGTTGCCGCCAATGAATCCTGGTCCTCCCGGGTTGATCCCCTGTACCAGGTTTATATCAATTCCTGACATATTGCCATTACATAAATTTACAAATGAAGCATCGTACCAATACAAAACTTCCCCATAGTAGGTGGGCAGATTATTTGTATATAATGCGGATATGGAATCGGTCGAGCCCTTGACCATGTAAAAACTGTTGATGGCTTGAGGATGCAGGTAATTTCCATTGGTTACGGAATTAGTATCAGTTGCCGTAAGGGTTCCGTCGAGTAGATTCATTCGAATCAACCAAGACTTTCCCGCATCAAGTGGTTGCGTTCCGTTATCGGCGTAAACCATTCCTGCGGCATCATAATACTGACCGGGATTCACAACAATCACAAATTCCCTTCGATGTGTGTTGATGAGAATACCATTTCGGAATTCTTCCACTTTAAGGCTTATTACAAACACACCCGTAATACCGGGCACAGCAGTCATCACTCCAGTGGTCGGATCAATTGAAAGTGGGGAAGGTCCGCCAAGCATATCTGATGTTGAGAAAGGTGCTTGTCACGGCACAGGAATATAGGGCGGCGCAAAAGGTGGGTTAGTTATTGGAGAAGTCAGACTGGCCCCATCAAATGGATTGTCTAGTGAATAAACGAGTTGATCGCCATCGGGGTCTGTGGCAGAAGCATCAAAACTGAAATTATCACCTATGTAGGTAAATGCTGCAAACTCATGATTGAATACCGGTGAGCTGTTCGTAACCTGAGTGTTGATGTTGCTTTGGAACGTCATGCCAAAATCACCGGGGGTAACCAAATTAAGGATGGAATTACCCCAATATTTTTTGAATAATATTGGATGTTCCTGTCAACAAATATAACAACTCATTTTGAATATTGGAATAGATAGGGCAATAAAATTTGGTTTTAACCAGCTGCCTCCGGCATATGAAGTAAATAATGGTAAAAATCAAGCATCAGCAATACTACGGAGTACGAAGTACATATCTATTTCGCCTTTATTTTTTGCTGAAATTTTGCCTCTGTGTTTACATTCGAACTTGTCTTTCACCAGATTATATGTGCTTCCGCTAATGTTTATTTTACCCGCTTCTCCACTTGATTCCATACGTGAAGCAATATTTACCGTATCGCCCCAAATGTCATAAGCAAATTTTTTAACCCCAACGATGCCTGCAACTACCGGTCCTGTATGAATGCCGACTCTTATTTCAAACGAATTTATCCCCACTCCATCGGTTAATGATCCATTTCTTGATTTCATAAAATCCGCAATTTCCAATGCGGCCTTTACTACATCATTTGCGTTTGTTTTATTAGTTACTGGCAACCCGCCGGCACACATGTAGCTGTCGCCAATAGTTTTAATTTTCTCTATGTTGTGTTTCGTAATTATATCATCAAATGCTTTAAAGCAGGTATGAATTTCCGCAACTAAAGCGGAAGGCGAAAGGCTTTCCGAAATCTGTGTAAAATTTTTGAAGTCGGTGAACATCACTGTTACTTCATCAAATTGTTTTGCATCGGCGCTGCCTTTTACTTTGAGCTCTTCTGCAACTTCTGACGGAAGAATGTTAAGCAGTAAATTTTCACTCCGGATTTTTTCTTTTCTGATTTTATTTCGTTGCTTGAAAAAAACACCGGCAAATATAAAAACTACCGCAAAGCCGATAATAAAACCATTGCGAACCAGTTTTTGCCAGGCAAGCTCTTTACTATGAATTTCCTTGTCCTTATTTAGAATGATAATTTGCTTTTCCTTCCTTTCCGTTTCAAAGGAAACCTGGAGCTTCTGAAGCTCTTTTGATTTTTCAGCGTTGAAAATACTGTCATTCAAATCGGAAAGTGCTATCCGATATTCATAAGCTTTCTTATAATCTTTCACCAGCGAATATGCTTCTGCAAGATTCTCTAGATCATTTCTTTCATAGTCCTTATTGCCTGTTTTTTTTGCGATTACATAGGCTTGTTCCAAATATTTAATTGCCATTCGATAATCATCAATACTATGGCTTGTATCACTTATAAAAAGATACCCTAAGCCGATGTTTGCCAAGCTTCCTGAGAGCAATCTTAGGTTGTTTGTTTGCTTTGCAAGTTCAGCTGCTTTTTTATAATATTGCACGCCCAAAGTGTACATTCCGCTGTTCTGGTATGCATTAGCTTTTAATGAATAAACTGTGGCAATATCATATTTTGATCCTTCTCTGAGCGCAATGGCCTCCGACTTCGATAAAAAATAAAATGAACTATCAGTCTTTCCTTTTGACAGGTATAAGCTGGCAAGGTTATTATAAGTACTTATGCTACCCTTAGTGTGATTGATGTCCTGGTATATTTGAAGCGTGCGATTAAAATAAATTAATGCATTCTTAAAATCACCGGTTAACTTGTAAAGTACGGCAATGTTATTTGTAATGGATGCCAGGGCCATGCTATCGTAGCCTCTTTCAGCGTAATTGATGGCCTTAATATAGTTTTCCTGTGCTTTGATATAATTACCCTGAAAATTGTATGCTCCTCCAAGGCCTGCCAATGTTTTAGCTAATAATGAAATTTTATCTTCACTTTTAAATTTTTTGGCTGCTATGATAGCTTTATTGTAATAGGATATGCTCGAATCCGCTTCACCGGTTTTTAAATAAGCTGTTCCGATATTATTAAGGCATTGCAAAATTCCTTTCTCATTGTTTGCCGACTGAAAAATAGCGAGTGCTTCACGGCTGTATCTCATTGATGAATCGTATTCGTCGCGGTAGATGGCCATGACTGCCATATTTTTTAAAGTCTCCGCCCGGGCTTGTTGATTGTTTGTTTTGACTGCAAGTTTCAGTGCCTGACCGAGAACCGTGTCCATTCCATCAGTAATATAGTTATATAAAAGCACCGATGAGAGCCTGTTCAGTGTTTCCAGTTTTACTGAATCATTTTTTATACCTGAAAGTTTCGCTCTTAAAGAATCGATTTCTTTAAGCGATTGCGCACCTGATTTGAGAACAACCAACAGCAGCATCATTGCAATAAAACCGGGAATAATTCGGATCATTGTCGGTTTTCAGTAGTTATAGGGTGACGATAAATAATGACAATCATGCGTTGAATAATACTTTACTCTGAGAAATTCATAAACTCTTGCTATTAGCAGAAGTTTATGAATCTGTTTACAACAATTAATGCGTCGAGACTACCTACAATATTTTATCGGATTACTGTGAATCATTCTAACTTATAACAGAAATATTATGTTGCCTGTATTCGTTGATAAACTGAGGTTATAAAGCCCGGTTGCGATTGCTCCAAGATCAACCAGAATGGAATTATCACCTGTTTTAACATCTGCTTGATCCGTGAACACAATTTGTCCCGATACATCAGCTAATCGTATATTAATTTTTTCATTTCCGGGTGAGTGATATGATACATTTAGAATTCCGCGTGTGGGATTTGGGGTAAACATTCAAATATCCATTTGATGAATTATCGATGAAGGCTAAACGTGGTTGAATGCAATTGCCTAAATAATCACCTTGCGCTAATAAGTTAGGCACTGCGTTTTGATCAACACAAATTTGAACCCACGGATTATTAGTGCTGTTAGTGTTATGACACACTTTTACTTTTGTATTGTTAATGTTGCCGTTAAAGCAGCGTGCATCTATGGCATTATTTAATTTTTTTCATCGAGCCAGGGTTAGTAACATTGAAAATTTTATTTTCAGTAGACAGCCCAAGTCCGGCAGCCTTAAAACCCGATCTGCTTATGTGAAGAAAGGATGGGTATTACCTGCACTTGCTTTAAGCAAGTGCAGGTAAGTGCCTTATTCAACCACCAGTTTTTTTACTTCCTGAATTTCATTCTGTTTGAATACTAACTGATAAATTCCTTTAGAAAGTTGTTGCAGATTTATTTCAATATCATTTTCACCCACTGCTGAAGTGCCTTTGATCACTTGAATGG
>JALYQW010000117.1 GCA_030855635.1 Bacteroidota bacterium
AAGTTGCTGGAGAATCAACTCGATGGATAAATATAAGTGGTATTCTTACGCGCAGGATTTATTCAATTATGCAATTGGAGATTTTGATTGTATCAGTTGAAAGTTGATAATGATACTTTTCAAATCATCAAACCAAAGGTAATTCTATTTATCACCTGTCTTCTATCACTTATCACCACCAACAGGGATGTGATAAGTTTCAAGTTTTCCAGGGAATCTTCAACAAAGTATAAATATAAAAATATCTCATCATTTTCACCGGCATAATAACTAAGGTAAGAATTGTCACTTAATACCTACAACTTCAAACTTCCTAACCAATCGCTCTTTCTCCGTTTCAAAAATTAACAGGTAAATTCCTGAGGCAAATGAAGCGCAATTCAGATCTCTTGTGAAATATGGCGAGTTGAGGTTACCGTTTTCGCTATAAACTTCTTTGCCAACAATATCTAATACGCGCAGTCGGTAGTGGTGACCTTTAAGTTTATCAGCATTAATGAATGCTTTATCCCAACCAGGGGCGTAGTAAATGTAAATGGAAGCTTCGCTATTTTTTATGGGTTCTGAAATGGAAGTGAGTGAATCGCACAGGCTACCTGCTAGCGGGCCGAGGTCGTAATCGGGGTTGTTGGGCAGGCCGGCATAACTCCTTTTACCTCCAAGATAAAAACTGAATGGTTGTAAATCACAGGCAATCCCTAAGCTGTCGGGTGCATTTATTACACTCAAATTCATATTAATTGAATTATACATAGAATCAGTGTAGGGATAAACTTGTCCAAAATTTGTAGCAATAAATATTTTATTGTTTGGTGCTTTTTTTAATTGTGCAATTGTCGTTACAAATGAAGTTTCCCAAATTTTTATTTTACTTGCAGAAATATTACTTGCATTCAAATCGAATTGGTATAATCTGGAGGAATCTGCAGCATTTTCCGCTATTCTGGAAACATATAATCGTTCGCTCGAAGGTGAAAACTCAGCGCTCCATAATGCAGGCCAGGGACTCGATAAACTTTCAGGAGAAATTGTTACGGGATTGCTTATGGTACCGGTGCACCTGTCAAAATCATTTAATTCAATTAATCCTTTGTAATTTATAAAACACATTCTATTACCTGAGGAATTAAATGAAAGTCTACCAGAGTTAGTGCTGTTTTGTGAACCGATGCTTTGAATGGGTTGGTTAATTATCCCAGCAGGTGAAACTAAATACAAATAAAAATCATTGTTTGATCCTGATGGATAATCCGACTTTCTAACAATCACCCACCAATCTCTTCCATTACCATGTTTAATGGCCGACAAACAATCAACAGCCGTAAAATTCTCCAGTTGCACGTTTTTCTGAATTACCTCACCTAAACCGCCGTTGGCACTCATATCGATAATTGAATAAAAAAACCCCATTTCACTTGAACCAGTGACTCCTACTGAAAACAAAACATAGGATGAATCATTTCCCGAATTAGGTATAATTACAAGTTCGTGATACCATCCCTCACCAACAATACTATCACCAAATTGAATTTGCAAATCCTGATTATTTATGACAGATGCACTATTGCCATTAACACCAGCCCTGGTAAATGCATACAGTACTAATTGACCACTGGTATCTGATATTGAAACGCAGGTTCCTCTGGATTTTACCGTGCTGTGTCCTGTACTAATGTTAAGTATATCAGAAAAGTCTACCAAAGCGCTATCACCAAAGCACCAAACAGCACCGCGTTTTTGCGCATGTGTAAACTGAAAAGTGATTAATAAGGATAAAAATAGAATTATTGTTTTCATTGTGAATTTACAATTTAATCAACTTTTTCCAACTACAAATGCCATCCTCAAATTGCAATTTCACATTGTAAATTCCAGGTTTAAAATAAAATTCAATTGGGGTATTTTCCATTTCACCCTCCTTAGTAAACAAAAGTCTGAGTTGCGCATCAAAAATTTCGATTTTGTTTATTTTTCCGCTTGTGCTTTGAATGTAAATGACATTTGATGCAGGATTAGGATAAATAAAACAACTGGCAGAAATATTTGATTTGGCAGAATCATTCAAATGTATCGGTTCTGCTAATCTTAATGCAGGAAGTGATGGGGTGCCTTCCTTGCCTAACATTCCCAGTGCATAATAGATTGCTTCACCACCACTAAAGTAAGGCAAATCTGAAATAACTTCCAACCCTGAAGAATCGGCACCGTTAAGTCCTTCTTCAGAGGAGTATTTATTTAGATATGTCGTATTGACTGATTTTAAGGACCCTTCTAAATCAATTTCTTCATCAATCAGTTCATTAATTTCTGATGCATCCCTGTAAGTTGCCGAATCAGCGCTCAAACTTTTTATAGCACTAAATTTTCCGGTATTCAATGAATCTTCCCGAAGGAAAAAATTCTGAAAGTCAGTATCTGCCAATAATGCTGTATCTCTTGAAATACTTTCATAGGCATATTTTTTAGCCATCCAAAGGTTTTCATCTTCATAAAAGTCAAATTGCAGCGAATCACCGACCGTTGCACCAAAGCGGGTTTCTCCACTTTGACGATCACTTATATCCATGCAATCCACCGTGCCAGCTGTTTCGTCTAATGCATTAATTATCAAACTAGTCATTCCTGCGTCCAACGGGTTATAAATTCCTCCTACAGTACGGTAATACCAGTTAAATTGCCCATTGTTTGAAGTGCCAGTAACCCGGTCGGTAGGATTTGGTAATGAAGTAACAGGATCAACTCCGGTATCAGGATCATTCCAAATGTTGTCAGTGGGTTCATTCAGGCCCGATACATCATTTACCTGAAATTGATTCGCAATTGTGGCAGCTTCCAGATGAACGCCTTCATCATAGGTACTCATCTCATTGGGTTAACCCCGTCGGGGTTCCCCAACCCTTCCGGTAACCCGGAAATCGGCTACAGTCACCCACGATTATTTTTTGTTGAGGCCTTCGAGTATCTCCCTGGTGATATCCAGTGAATCATGAGCGAGCAAAATACCACTACCCCGCTGATATCCTAAAATATAAAGATAATTTTTGTCTTTGTTATATTCTCTTAAATAACGTGAAAGATTGTTGTGGATGGAATCATTCATATCAGATTCTTCCGCCTGCAAATTCTCCACCATCGACTGTTTCAGATCCATTAAATTTTGCTGTTTTCCCATCAGCCGCTCCTCTTCTTTCGCACGTTGTTCAGGTGACATCATCGCACCGCGCTCCTGATAACCCATCACTTCCTGTTCCAGTGACTGCGCCCTGGTTTTTAGAAAAGTATCTATGCTATCCTGCTTTTTTTCCAGATTGTCTTTTAGATCATTGAAAAATTTATAATCAGCCAGTAATGTGTCGGAATTAATAAATACAATAGCATTTGAAGGCATGCCTGCACCGGATAATTGAGCTGCAGGTAAAGGAGCTGTACCGGAATTGTAAACTTTATAATATAAAAATGCTACGGCAATTATTAACAGTACATTTAGTGCAATAGAGAGGTTTTTCAAGATGTAGTTTTTTTTAGATTCGCAAAGATACGGAGTGTTGTTGGATTAGGACAATAAATTATGTATAACCGGCGAGTTTATAGGTAAGAATTCCAATCCACTCATGAATCAATGCATCCCATATCAGAAGCGCACCTGCATGGGGAAACAGGGCATTTTCGGGTGTATAAATATTGCTGTGTGCTCGAGGATCCACAGGAAATATTGTAATTTCTAAACCGGTTTTTATGAAACTTGCCTGCGAGCGACGCATGTGAAATGACGAAGTAATTAATAGAAACCTACCGGAAGGATAGTTTTTTTTAAGAATATCTGCAGTATAAACCGCATTTTCAAAAGTATTTCTTGAAGCGTTTTCAATAATAATATCTGAAGCCGGGATACCAGTCTGCTCCAATACTTTCAGGATAATTTCCGATTCCCGTTCATCAGGCCGGGTAACCGAGCCGGATCCCCCGCTGAGTAAAATTTTTTTGATTTTTCCGCCTTTGTAAAGGGCAATTGTTTGTAAAAGGCGATCGACACTCTGACTATACACCGGCCGTGCAATCTGCTGATCATAAGAACGAAGACTTCCTCCCAAAAGTATTCCTACGTCATAGGGTTCGTGTATGGAGTTCACATTAACAGGAGCCATTTCCCATAACTGCATGGCTTCATTAGCCAGAAACGGATTTGAGAAAATTATGAGTACTAAAAATGCTGCCACCCACCACCTTCGCTTTCGCTCGGGTTGCTTTACAAATCGTGCAACAATGGCCAGCATCATGAACCAGGTCAACGGCGCAATCAGGAAATGAAGAATTTTTGAGAGGTAAAAAAACATGACAGGCAAACATACTAAAAAGCCCCTTTTAAAAAGCAGGTGGATGAAGTGGTTGATATCCTTCTGAATTTATTCATAAACATCTGATTTTCAATATAAAAATTCACAATCCGGGGTTCATCTTATTTTTCATAAATTTGTATCCGCATGCAAATCGAAAAATACATACCCCACAACAAGATTAGAGTAGTAACCGCAGCCAGTTTATTTGATGGACATGATGCCTCCATAAACATCATGCGTCGGATTATCCAGGCCAGCGGCGCCGAGGTGATTCACCTTGGTCACGACCGCAGCGCTTTGGAAGTAGTGGAATGTGCCATCCAGGAAGATGCTAATGCCATTGCACTTACCAGTTACCAGGGTGGTCACATGGAATATTTCAAATACATGTTCGATTTACTGAAGGAACGCGATTGTTCACACATAAAAATTTTCGGTGGCGGAGGTGGTGTTATTCTTCCAGAAGAAATTAAAGAACTACATCAATACGGAATTTCCAGAATTTATTCTCCCGATGACGGGCGATCGATGGGATTGCAAGGAATGATTAATGACATGCTGAAAATTGCTGATTTCCCAACAGGCATGAACCTGAACGGTGAAGTCGATCGCATTGCATCAAAAGATCAGAAAGCCATTGCCACTTTAATTTCAGCAGCTGAAAATAATCCGGAGGGATTTGTTTCATCACACAAAAAAATTCAGGAAACACTTTCAATTCATACAGCGCCGGTACTGGGAATTACAGGAACCGGTGGCGCAGGTAAATCATCATTGGTAGATGAACTGGTTCGGCGTTTTCTAGTGGAATTCCCTGACAAAACCATTGCTATTATTTCTGTTGACCCTTCCAAACGAAAAACCGGTGGAGCATTACTTGGCGATCGCATCCGGATGAATGCCATTCGCAATCCAAGAGTTTATATGCGGTCACTGGCCACACGTCAAAGTAACCTTGCATTATCCAAACATGTAAAGGAAGCGGTTTCAATTGTGCAGGCTGCAGGATATGACCTGGTAATTCTGGAGACATCAGGCATTGGTCAGTCTGATACTGAAATTACCGACCATAGCGATGTTGCCCTGTATGTTATGACTCCTGAGTATGGAGCCGCAACACAATTAGAGAAGATCGACATGCTCGACTTTGCTGATATTATCGCATTAAATAAATTCGATAAACGCGGAGCACTTGACGCGATTAGGGATGTACGTAAGCAATACAAACGCAACCACCAGCTTTGGGAATCACCCGATGAAGAATTGCCTGTTTTCGGAACTATTGCATCGCAATTCAATGACCCGGGTATGAATCGTTTATACCGGGCCGTTATGAACAAAATTGCTGAAGCTACCGGAGCAGAATTGCAAAGTAATTTCACTGTGTCGGATGAAGTGAGCGAAAAAATATACATCATTCCTCCCAACCGCACCCGTTACCTGAGTGAGATTTCAGAAAATAATCGCAGCTATGATCAATGGGTGATTGAACAAACCACAATAGCTCAAAAATTATATGCAATTAGAACTACGATTGCAGCTTTGCAGGAAAGCAATGCTGATGCGGATAGTTCACTGATTACGACTCTTGAGAATAAATACAGGGAAATTGAATTACTCCTGGATGGTACCAATCGCAAGATGATCGAAGGATTTCCTGCCAAGTCACAGCAATACCGAAATGAATTTTATGAATTTAAGGTCAGGGAAAAAACACTGAGAATTCAAACATATACAGAATCATTATCACGCCAACGCATTCCGAAAGTTGCGCTTCCAAAATTTAAAGCCTGGGGAGATTTGTTAAAATGGATGTTACAGGAAAATGTACCCGGCGAATTTCCATTTACAGCCGGCGTATTTCGCTTTAAGCGCGAAAATGAAGATCCTACCCGAATGTTTGCAGGTGAAGGATGCCCCGAACGCACCAACAAACGTTTTCATTATGTGTCACTGGGAACTCCGGCAAAAAGATTGTCTACGGCTTTTGATTCAGTGACATTATATGGCCAGGATCCCGACTACCGGCCCGATATTTATGGCAAAATTGGAAATGCAGGTGTTTCGGTTTGTTGTCTTGATGATGCTAAAAAACTTTATTCCGGTTTTAACCTTTGTGATCCTGCAACATCCGTATCGATGACCATCAATGGTCCGGCATCAATTGTGGCGGCATTCTTTATGAACGCGGCCATCGATCAGCAATGTGAACTTTATATCCGTGAAAACGGATTGGAAAAGGAAGTTGCAGATAAAATCAAAACCATTTTCAATAATTCAGGACTGAAACAACCTGTTTACAATTATAATATACCCGAAGGTAATGACGGGCTGGGACTGATGTTGCTTGGGGTTACCGGCGATCAGGTGCTGTTGTCAGAAGTGTACGAAAAAATTAAAAAAAGCACACTCGCTACCGTTAGAGGAACCGTTCAGGCTGATATTCTTAAAGAAGACCAGGCACAAAATACGTGTATTTTTTCTACTGAATTTTCGCTACGGTTAATGGGTGATATGCAACAACATTTCATAACAAACGGCATACGGAACTTTTATTCAGTTTCTATTTCAGGCTATCATATTGCCGAAGCAGGAGCCAATCCGGTTTCACAACTGGCATTTACACTTGCAAATGGCTTCACTTACGTGGAATATTATGCGAGCCGGGGTATGGATGTGAATGACTTTGCGCCAAACCTCTCTTTTTTCTTTTCCAACGGTGTTGATGCTGAATATTCTGTCATTGGCCGTGTAGCAAGGCGCATTTGGGCGAAAGCGATGAAGTTGAAATACAAAGCCAATGAACGATCTCAAATGTTGAAATATCACATTCAGACCTCCGGTCGTTCTTTGCATGCCCAAGAGATTGATTTTAATGATATCCGCACTACACTGCAAGCATTATATGCCATATACGACAACTGCAATTCACTTCATACCAACGCATATGATGAAGCGATCACAACTCCCACAGAGGAAAGTGTACGCAGGGCAATGGCTATTCAATTAATTATTAACCGCGAACTGGGTCTTTCGAAAAATGAAAATCCATTACAGGGCTCTTTTATTATTGAGGAGTTAACAGATCTTGTTGAAGAAGCCGTGCTGAGTGAATTTGACCGCATCACTGAAAGAGGTGGTGTGCTTGGCGCGATGGAGACCATGTATCAGCGGGGAAAAATTCAGGAAGAATCACTTTACTATGAAACATTAAAACATACAGGAGAGCTTCCCATAATTGGTGTGAACACTTTTCTGTCATCAAAAGGTTCACCTACCATATTACCAAGAGAAGTCATCAGGGCAACTGAAGAAGAAAAAGAATTTCAGATTACTACTTTAAAAAATCTGCACAAGCATAGTGAAAATATGGCTGCTGATTTACTTCACGAACTGCAACTTGCAGCAGTACACAATCAGAATATGTTTGAAAAAATTATGGAAGTTTCCAAATACTGCTCACTGGGACAAATTACAGGTGCATTGTTTGAGGTGGGTGGACAATACAGGAGGAATATGTGATTGGGATGATAGATGCTAAAGACTAAATTATAACTTATTAAATTTTTGGGGGTTATACTATTAGAAAATATAAATAATTTTAAATAAATAAAAACCATATGATGAATAAACTTAAATTTTTGACTGTGTTGATGTTATCAGCAGGGTTATTGTCATCTTGCGCAGGCGGTGACCAGAAAGAAACAACACCTGAAACAACCACCAATCACCCAGTCACTACTACCAACACTTCTCACGCCTACATTTGTCCGATGAACTGTGAGAACAGTGCAAGCAATTTGGCCGGAGTTTGTCCGGTGTGTGGAATGGATCTGGTTCAAAACCCAAATTACCAGGCTGCTACACCTGATTCAAGTTCTCCGGGGGCTCTTGATACCGGGAATGCAGGAACAGGCAATATGAACCATGATAACCACGAAGGTCATAATCATTAAAATAAATAATCATCAATAAAAAAGAAAGCCGGACTGATCAGCCCGGCTTTCTTTTTTATTGAATTTTTTATGAGTTCTTAATAATCCCAGAGATCATGTTCCAGGTTAGTAATTTCCTGTTTGATGCGTTCTGCTTCAACAAGAGCATCCATTCCCTGTTTGTAATCTTCAATTCGTCTGTCAAACACGTTATTTTCTTTATAAATATAACTTGAAAACATCCGCTTCTGGAAAATATCATCCCAGGTACGGCGATCTGAATCATTACCTCTCATGAACACTTCCTGGTTGGTAAGAATTTTACGGGCTTCCGGAAAGTAAATCCACATAATAGGTATTTTCAAATCACCCTCACGACGATTTCCTTTATCATCAACTGCGTAAATAAGCGGAGCAATTCCAATGATTCTCACATCCATTACTGAACGTTGTTTGTCGAAGAACCATTCTTCCTTGACACGGTAAGCAACCACATTTGAAGTGGAAAATTCCCGGATGATTACGGTATCACGGGTAAGGTAAGGAGGTTCCGGATCTACGATCTGGGTGGTATCAACTCCTGCACCGCCTATACGTTGAAATTCTTCACGCGTCATAGGCGTCATAAATTCCTCATCCATATAAGCTGTAAGGGTACCTTCTTTAACCGCATCGTAAAGAATGTCATTCAGACTTCTGCGGTCGTTTATTTTTTCCATAGGGTAGTAAAAAGGCAGGTTCATCTTTTCTTTCAAATCGATAATTCTCCAAACCTTTTTAGACCACATTACATCTGCCTCACGGAGGTATGATAACGACACCACGGACTTTGTAGGGCTGTGCTCGCGTACATAAACACCGTCGAGTACGTTCTGCGCGGTAGCCCCGGCAGCAAACATTACGATGATGGAAAAGACTAAACTGATTCTTTTCATGATTGATCCTCCTTTATTTGGTAAACCTTTAATACAGGTTTTTATTGTAACACGAAGTTTACAGATCCTAAAGAGCGGGTAGTTCCGTCAGGTCCTGAAGCTTTAATGTATTCAAAATACACTTTAGCACCTGGTCCTGCAGCCTGTATGGCTGACTTCATGGCAGGTGTAATCAGGTTTCCCGGAGCTTCCAGTTCTGTAGGATCTTTTCCTTTACGGATAAGTGTCATCCGGAAAGTTTTTACCTTGAAATAAAGTTCAAAGTCAAAATTTTCCATGATGGAGTTTACGGATGTTGCAGCAGCAAGTTCCGCTTTATTGATGGGTCCGCCTTTTTTACCATTTACCATGGCAACAGGATCAGGAACACGCTTAACACGATATTTAAATGATCCCATAGGAACATTTTTACCATCCAGTTTAGCTGTCACGTTAATAGTGGCTTCACCCTGGGTTGTTGCTTTCACGATATATTTACTGCTTCCTGATTTGGTATCCCGCACCAGAGTGGCACCACCACCTGAAATAGATGGCACTACATTAGCATCGGCCACACCGGGAACAGAAATTGACATTGGATTTTCAACACCGATGTACAATACGTTCATTTTATCGGCTGATACCACTGAAGAAGGTTTTGCAGCGATATATTCATGTTCGAATTTGTATTCTTTCTCCACATTAGTAGCAGGGTCTTTCACTTTAATGATACCACCCCACTTCTTCACACCTTCACTTGTAGCACGAACGGAATATTTACCCAATCCGTTTTCAACCGGAATTGGTGATCCGCCAACTGTGATTAAAGGATTGGAAGTGGAACTGAAAGCTGCAAGGAAAACATCCGCCTTAAACTCCTGCCCGGTAAGTACGTAACTCGTAGGAGCAATGACGCGGGCCTCCAGGTTATCAAACTTAAAACTACCTGCATCGATTGAAGTATAGAGGTGATTTGCAATTTCAGATTCTGTATTTCTTACATCCGCCTGGAATTTTGTCAACAATGCAATTGTTGCAACAACAGGATTGTGATAGAAAGTTGCCATTTCCCATGATGCCTTGTTATCAACTACCATTTTAGGATCAGGATCTTTAGTATTCAACAACTGATCAAGACGTGGAGCAAACAGTTTCTGATCTTCCGGTGATAACGGCTTGAGCACATCTGCTTTAAATTTCACGATTTTCTGTTTGAGCTCTGTTGCTCTGTGACCTCTGCCATCGGCTTTATCGCCACAAAGGATATTGGTTGGAATATCGTAATCATCTTTACGTTCGATATTACGTGGAGCAGGCACAGGAGCATTGGGCTCCAGTCCTTCCACTTTAACAATAATATCTTTTTTAAGATTATCGATATAAGCAATCATTTCAGCTGAAAGTTTTTTCACATTCTGAGCTTTCTGATTGAAAGGACCCACTTTAGTCGGGTCATTCTGCATCGCTTTCTGAAAGTCAGCGTAAATACGCTCATTCCTCGACATCGTATTCTGGTTAGAAGCTTCCAGGCTATCGTTAACGGTTACAAACGCGTTAATGATTTCCTTAGAAACGTTCAATGCCAGAAGTGCTGTGAGTACGAGGTACATCATCCCGATCATTTTCTGCCTCGGGGATAGTTTGCCACCTGCCATTTTTTATTCTCTCGTTTTAGGGTTAGTAAGGATAAGGTTAATTGGGAAAAATTATTTATTCGGGTTCATGTTCATTGCGGAGAGCATGTTACCATAAACCGTATTGAGAGAAGACAGATTTTTAGCCAGTTTGGATACTTCATCTTTATATCTCTTGGTATCCTCTACTGAAGAATTAAGATTCGACATCAATTCATTGATACCTTCATAGAATTTAGAGGTCTCCTTAAGATGTTTGTTAGAATCCTGCAACTGCAGTTCATAAATGGCGTTAAGGGCGGCAAGATTTTTTCCTGCGGAAGAAACCTGGTCGTTATACACCTTAACATCATCGCTGGATGTACTCAGGCTGTTCATTGCCTGGGTAGCCTTATCATAAGCACCGGCAAGTGAGCCCACCGATTTGGAGGCAACCTGTACGTTTTTAACATAATCATCTGTTGCGACAGAAGCACTCGACAGATCCGACATCTTAGCTGCATTTTCGCCAAGGGTTTTCATTCCTGTTCCAAGACTTGCAATCAAATCCGGACCAATTTTGGCTTCGGTGAGCAATTTATCAAGTTCCTGAGCAATCGGGTCTACTTTCTTTTTCTTGTGTTTATCATGTCCTGGTTCGTGCATTCCTGCAAGTTCCGGGTAAACCAATGACCAGTCTACATCCTCATGTGGCGGTTCAAAAGCCGAGAAGAAGAAGATAACCGCCTCTGTCAACAATCCTACTGTAAGCATCAATCCTGCGCCTTCCCAGTGCTGGATCTTAAAAAGAGCACCTAAAATTACGACTGCGGCGCCCCAGCCATAAAGCTTCGCCATAAAGTTTTTAAACCCTTTCCCTTGGGTGAATGAAGCTAATCCCATTTTGTTTTTAAAGTTTTAAAGTTAATTTTTGAGTTGGTTAGTTTTAATGCAAGAGCTTTATCAGAAATCTGATTTGTCACGGCCCATGAAGTCCATTACGCAGCGGAATCCGACATAACATTTTGAAGTATCCTGATATTCGTAAGAACGTGTGCCGGTCTGTAAAAAGTATCCAACATCTTTCCACGATCCGCCACGAATGACTTTGCGCTTTAATGAAGGAGGATCAGATTCTTTGGCTTCGTAGGTATAATCAGGGTTCAAATCATGTGTGAAGTTGTAAGCAGACTCATCATAGGCATTGCTGGTCCATTCGGAAACGTTACCTGCCATACAATAGAGTCCATAATCATTCGGCCAGTAAGAAGTTACGCTCACAGCGTAGAAACCACCATCGTCCAGGTAATTTCCTCTCATCGGTTTGAAGTTACCCAGGAAGCAACCGCGGCTGTTTCGGATATAAGGACCTCCCCAGGGATAGGGTGATAATTCCAGGCCACCACGTGCGGCATATTCCCACTCAGATTCTGTAGGCAACCTGAATTCCTGTACGGGTGATTCGCCATTGCCCATAAGGTAGCTGTTCAGCAACTGGGTTCTCCAGATACAGAAAGCGCGGGCTTGTTTCCAGTTCACACCAACAACCGGATACTCATCATAGGATGGATGCCAGAAGTACATATTGGTGATAGGATCATTAAATGAGTAGGTGAAGTCATGAATCCAGGCAAGGGTATCAGGAAATACATTGATGACATCCTTTTTAATGAAAACAGAACGGTCGGTTTTACCTTGTTCACGGCTGGAACGTTGTGCAGCTTCATGAAGATCGATCCAATAGTATTCGAAATTCAGTTTACGGGAATCTATTTCCTTACGGCGATAAAATCGTTCTGCTTCAGGAAGGAAGAGTTCATTAAGTGTTTCAACGTTTTCCTCATCTTCCCAGTCGATACGTTTTCTCCAGTTGATCCGCTCACCATATTCGCCTTCGTCGATCAGGTGCTCACCACCTATCAAACGATGCGCCAGTGAATCGCGCACCCATTCTACGAACTGGCGATATTCATTATTAGTGATTTCGGTATTATCCATATAAAAAGCGTGGACCGAAACGGATCTGTTCTGGGCAATCACTGCATAAGGCACGTCCTGGTCGCTTGGGCCCATATTGAAGGATCCTGAAGGAATGAATACCATGCCATAAGGATCGGCCTGATACCATTTTTCACGTCCCTGCACCCCAATCAGCTGACCTCGGTTACCGCCTCCACAGCTGCTGAGCATCAGCACTATTGCAGAGTAAATAATCAGTCTTTTCATGTTCCGCTATTTAGATTTTTTTCAAGTAGTCACTACAGTTGTTCCAACTAACGATGGAACCGTCTCGTTATTTTGCTTTGAGTCAAGTAATAGTATTTCCGGTCCCAATCAAGGCAAACGCTGAATCCAAAAATAAGTTACCAATTGCACAAATAGTTGCAAAATTTCAAAGAAATCTTACGTTCCGGTTAATTGGAGTAATCTTTTTCTTGATTTTATAGCAATAGCCCAACATCACTTCGTGGGTGCCGCTGCTATAATCCTTTAAATCGGAGGTGGTCATGTCATACGAATATCCCAGGCGAAGGTTGGGGGTTATATTAAGGCCGGCCATAATTACGATGGCATCCTCGAGCCTGTAGGATCCTCCGATCCAGAAGCGGTTGTTAAAATGAAGATTTGCGTTGATATCGGCTTGTGTCTGATCAGCTACATTCTTAATGAAGAATGAAGGGGTCAGCGACACTGCAGGGCTGAGATCAAAACGGTAACCTCCCGTGAAGTAATAATGACGGGCCAGTTCCGTAGTGAAATCTCCATAATCAACTTCACTTTCCAGAATATGTGACATAGAAGCACCAAGATACAATTTATCAGAATTATAATAGATACCCGCACCTAAATCAGGAATCACACTTCCTGATACAGATCCTTGCGGAATAATCGGGTCATTGGGATCGTTGAATTTGAAATCCCCATCAATCGATTTCTGAAGGTAAGCAAAATCTGCTCCAATTGCAAGATTTCCTTGTCCAATGTTGAAACGGAAGGCATATGCAAGCTTGGCCATGAAGGTATTTTCGAATCCCAGTTCATCGGCGGCAAGTACAGTTAAACCCAATCCCCCGTGCAGGAATTTTACTGGCGCATCAACACTGAACACCCCTGTCTCAGGCGCACCATCAAAACCCGTCCACTGATTCCTGTAAAGGAGTGTTGCACAAATACCGTCGCTGCTACCTGCAACTGCTGGATTGGAGTACAATTTGTTGAACATGTTTTGGCTGAACTGCGGATCTTGTTGTCCATAGGAAATGCCGGAAACTGAAATGATTATCAGAGCGATAAGTAAAAATTTCTTCATAATGCCAGTGCTGTCGATTAGGTTGACTTTGGTGTTTTTTTTCGTTAATTACTGTAATCAGGGGGCTAAAGTAACTAAAAAATTTAAATCAAAAACAAAAATTGAAATTGTTTAAAAGATTCACCAACTATTTTATTTGCAATTTTATTTTGACTTATGAACAACACATATTTTTTCCATTTAACTGATTATTATATAGTTATAAATCAAAATCTACACCTTTACCCGCTCAAAGCGTGAATATGTGAAACTAAAGTACAAGCAGGAACTGATGGTGTGTTCACAGTTTTTGAAGTGCCTGCCAGTATCGGTCGGGCATTTCATTATCGCAGGCCTGTTGGTAATCTTTAGCCGAACAGGGCAGAAAATTATACCGGTTCATACGGTTCTTGGGTGTGGATTCCGGCATTTCCATCCACCAGCGCCCACTAGTCTGGTGTTTCAGGAAAACCAGGTCTTTGCCCATACTTTCAATAGTTACCCGGTAGGTAATGAAACCTGAATGGTTGGCTGAAGGAAAATCATGCTTTCGGTTAGTCACTCCCTCAATAAAATACCAGATCATCTGAGCAACCAGGTGTGCCGTCTGATCCTGCCGGTCGGCTGCTGAATCAAATTCAAAAATACCAACACCGGTGAGGTGGTCATTCAGCCCCGCATACATCATGACCTGGCAAAGCTCTTCTCCAGTAAAGCCATTAGGCGAAGGGTTGGTAGTACCCGGAGCATCTCCTTGCCGGATTGCAGAAAGATCAACGGTTAACAGGTCGGCGGTGCGGATGACCGGTTCTATTTCGGTGATATCGGAACGAACTTGTCCTACCCGGTAGGCATCAAAATAGAGTTTGTTCATCAGATCCACGGAAGTGGCTCCAACGAAATACGTCTGGTAACCAATATTGCTGAAATTGAAAAGATAATTGGGTTGCTGGAGAATTATTTTCCCTAACCAGGTGGCGCTGTTGAACGATTCTTCGGGAAGTCCGAGATCAAATCGCGAATCGATTCCTGCAATGTTAATGAGTTTGTTAAATCCTTTATACGCATTGTAAAAGGGAAAAGCCAGATCATTGGACCCTCCTATCACTACCGGAATGATAGCACGGTTAAGCAATTCTGCCAAAATTTCTGTGAGAGCAAAGTAAGTGTCTTCAAGAGTATTTCCGGGAATCAAATCTCCCAGGTCGACAATATGCGACGGCTTTTCGTGCACTTTGAGCCGATAAAGTTTTTCACGGATGGCTTCTGTGCCGCTGCGGAAATTGCGACTGAAAACAGAGCCACGGTATTCAGGAATTCCAATGATGGCAATTTTTGCATTTTCAGTGTCGGGAAAACCATTTTTTAAGGAATGCACCGAAACAGATGCGGCCATGGCATCTGGAATATTGGAAAACATCAGGTCAAAAGCCGGATCACTTAACGGAGTAAAAAACTCGGTTTTTAACATAGTTATCAGCGCTTTTTAGCAGTAGCTTTTTTCTTAACCGCAACTTTTTTCCCGGGTGCCGCTGTAACAGTTTTTTTTGCGGGAGCTGCTTTTTTAGCAGGGGCTTTTTTCTGTGCAGCTACTTTCTTTTTAGCAGCCGTAGTTTTCTTAGTCGCTGTATTGTTTTTAGGTGCTGCAGCTGTTTTTTTGGCGAATCTTCCAAAGGCACGTTTGCCTGATACTTCTGTAGCTGCCTCCAGCTTCATGCATTCCTCAAAAGTGAGGCTCATGGGATCTTTATCCTTTGGAATTTTAATATTTTTCTTCCCGTAAACAATATAGGGTCCCCACCGTCCTTTGAGAATTTTCATTTCAGGATCCTCAGTGAATATCTTCAGGGTTTTCTCGATATCGGCCTGGCGTTTGGCTCCTATAAGTTCAATTGCTCGGTCAAGGTCGATGATGTACGGATCATCGGTTTTGGGTATTGAAACAAAGAGGCTATTATGTCTTACATAAGGCCCGAATCTTCCTATGCCTATAACGACTTCCTGGTCCTCATAATTTCCAAGGTTACGGGGCATTTTGAAAAGATCAAGTGCTTGTTCAAGGGTGATATTTTCAAGCCGCTGATCGGAACGCAATTTTGCATACTGCGGTTTTTCATCATTTTCATCGACCCGCATCTGCACCAGCGGACCAAACCTGCCGATACGTGCTGAAACTATTTTTCCTGATGCAGGGTCCTTTCCCAGGATCCGTTCACCGGTTGCGCGTTCCGAATTCTTTTCGGTATGTTCCACCGTAGCATGAAAGGGTTCATAAAATTCCCGAATCATTTCACTCCATTTGATTTTTCCTTCAGCAATATCATCAAATTCTTTTTCGACATACGCAGTAAAATTATAGTCGAGAATGGATTTGAAATTTTCAACCAGGAAGTCATTCACCACAGTTCCGATATCTGTTGGGAACATCTTCGACTTTTCAGCTCCGGTGATTTCGGTTTTCGTGGATGCGGTGACCTTATTTTTTTTAAGGCTTAGTATATTCACCACCCGCTCCCTACCCTGTCGTTCTTCTTTAACTACATAGCCTCTTTTTTGTATGGTAGAAATGGTAGGTGCATAGGTAGAAGGTCGGCCAATGCCTAATTCTTCGAGTTTTTTTACCAGGCTTGCTTCCGTATAACGGGGAGGGGGAAGTGTAAATTTTTCCATCGCAAGCAATTCACTCAGATCAAGAACCTGACCGATCTTAAGAGGTGGAAGCAGGCCGTCTTCTGTTTCTTCAGTATTCTCATCATCGGTTGATTCCATATAAATTTTCAGGAATCCATCGAATTTTATGACTTCACCGGTAGCGGTTAATATATCGGATGTTTTTGAGGATTTGATGGATACAATGGTGCGCTCCAGCTGGGCATCGCTCATCTGTGATGAAATGGAACGTTTCCAGATCAGTTCGTACAGGCGTTTCTCATTTGCATCGCCATCAACCACAGGCTGACTGAAATAAGTAGGTCGAATGGCTTCGTGTGCCTCCTGAGCAGAAGCGCTTTTTGTCTTGTATTGTTTGGGATTGGAATATTCGGCTCCATACTGTTTTTTAATTTCCTTTTCGGCTGCATCCAGTGCCGTTTTTGAAAGGTTCACCGAATCGGTTCTCATGTAGGTGATCTTTCCGCTTTCATAAAGTTTCTGCGCAAGCACCATAGTTTGAGCTACTGAAAAACCAAGTTTCCTGCTGGCCTCCTGTTGCAAAGTTGATGTGGTAAAAGGAGCAGACGGGGATTTCTTAGCTGGCTTTTTCTCCAGGTTACTGATAGAAAAGGTAGAACCGATGCATTTATTAAGGTAAGCTTCTGCTTCTTCTTTTGTTTTAAACCGTGTGGGGTGATCAGCTTTCAGTGAAGCTTTCGTACCCTTTCCATCATCAACAATAAAAGTAGCGGTCACTTTATAGGCCGAAGATGACTTGTGCGCCTCCACTTCCCGTTCTCTTTCAACGATTAAACGCACCGCAACCGATTGTACCCGGCCGGCTGACAAAGAAGGTTTTATTTTTTTCCAGAGAATGGGGGATAATTCAAAACCTACCAGACGGTCAAGAATCCGGCGTGCCTGTTGGGCATCCACCAGGTGCTTGTCGATTTTACGCGGATTTTTGATGGCCTCAAGGATTGCATTCTTCGTAATCTCGTGAAAAACAATGCGTTTAGTTTGACTATCAGTCAGCTTGAGCGTTTCGTACAGATGCCAGGATATGGCTTCTCCTTCACGGTCCTCATCCGTAGCCAGCCAAACGGTTTTAGCTTTTTTAGTGAGTTTAGTAAGTTCGGCAATGACCGCTTTTTTGTCATCACTGATCTCATAATTGGGCATGAAGTTATTATTGACATCAATAGCCTTATCACTTTTTGCCAGATCACGAACGTGACCGTAACTCGACTTCACAATAAAATCCTTCCCGAGAAAGCCTTCAATAGTTTTAGCTTTCGCCGGGGACTCCACAATAACAAGGTTATCAGCCATTCTTAAAAATTAAATTTTAAAGGGTAAGAAATAATCCGCCTGAATTTGCCGGCGGGGCGCAAAGTAAACAATAAAAAGTATGAACCTCCAAATGAGGGTGTAAAGTGACAATTTGTCAGATGCTCAAAATTCCTTAATTTTGTCCAAAAGTAAATTATTTAATGATTCCGGAAGATAAAATTATTGATGAAGCCCGCCAGGGTGAGGTGTTGGTGCTTGAAACCGGTCCGGCAACAGGTCGCAAATTATACCTTGAAAGTTACGGTTGCGCGATGAATTTTTCTGACAGTGAGATCATTGCATCTATTTTGATGGCAGCCGGATATGTAACTACCAACGATCAATCGGAAGCCGATGTGATCCTTTTAAATACCTGTGCCATCCGTGAAAACGCCGAATTAAAAGTTCGCCAGCGACTCACCGAGTTTAAAAAGCGCAAACAGACTCAGCCCGACCTTATTATAGGTGTATTAGGGTGCATGGCAGAACGGTTGAAATCAAAACTGCTGGAAGAAGAAAAATTAGTAGATATCGTGGCCGGTCCGGATTCCTATCGCGACCTTCCAAATCTCATTGAAACTGTTGATGGCGGTCAAAAGGCGGTGAACGTGCTGCTTTCACGCGATGAAACCTATGGCGACATTAGTCCGGTGCGGTTAGCCAGTAACGGGGTTTCGGCATTCATATCCATTACCCGCGGATGTGACAATATGTGTTCGTTTTGCGTAGTACCTTTTACCCGTGGGCGGGAAAGAAGCCGTGACCCGGAGTCAATTATAAACGAAGCCCGGGAACTTTTTGAATCCGGTTACCGGGAAGTAACGTTATTGGGTCAGAATGTCGACTCTTATATATGGGCTGGCGGAGGATTGAAGAAAGAAATTCTAACAGAAGCGCAGAAAGCTGCTTCCGTATCATTTGCCCGATTGCTGGAATTAGTGGCTGCTGTATCACCCGATCTGCGCGTCCGCTTTTCAACATCCAACCCGCGCGACATGACGGATGATGTTTTATATGCCATTGCAAAACACGATAACATCTGCAAGCACATTCACCTTCCCGTTCAATCGGGCAGTACTCCGGTGCTGGAACGGATGAACCGTGGCTATACGCGCCAGGATTATATGAACCGTATTGAAGCTATACGAAATATCCTTCCGGGATGCGGCATTTCCACTGACATTATCACCGGTTTTTGCGGAGAAACCGAAGAAGACCACCTGGAATCTTTATCATTAATGGAATGGGCGGGTTATAATTTTGCCTACATGTTCAAATATTCCGAACGGCCAAAAACAGCTGCTGAACGACAATTTGAAGATGATATATCAGAAGAAATAAAATCGAGAAGACTGGCAGAAGTAGTAGTGTTGCAACAACAACTGGCCAGACGAAAAACAGCACTGTTAAAAAATAAAATTCACCGTGTACTCGTAGAAGGATATTCTAAGAAATCTGATGAGTTTTTAATGGGAAGAAATTCAGAAAACGTGGTTGTGGTATTTCCCAAAGAACATTACAAGCCGGGCGATTATGTGAATGTGTATGCAGATGATTGCACAGTGGCAACATTGATTGGGAAAGTTGTAAGGTGAGTGGGTGGTGGTTGATTATAGTTTGACTTTCAATTAAAGATGAATATTCAGGATATTAAACTGCGGTTTGGAATTATCGGAAACTCTCCATTGTTGGATCATGCTATTGATACGGCGCGGCAGGTTGCTCCTACAGAAATCACTGTGCTCATTACCGGAGAAAGCGGAACAGGTAAGGAAGTTTTTCCACAAATCATTCACCAGTTAAGTGCACGTAAACACGGGCCTTATATTGCGGTTAATTGCGGTGCCATTCCGGAAGGTACCATTGATTCGGAATTATTTGGTCATGAGAAAGGGGCTTTTACAGGAGCGCACGAAGCACGTAAGGGGTATTTTGAAGTGGTGAACGGCGGAACAATTTTTTTAGATGAAGTTGCGGAGCTTCCATTGCTGACACAAGTTCGATTGTTGCGTGTACTGGAAACCGGTGAGTTCATTAAAGTTGGTTCCTCAAAAGTTATTAAAACGGATGTCAGAGTAGTAACGGCAACCAACGTGAATATATCCGAAGCCATTCGCAACGGAAAATTTCGTGAAGATCTTTATTATCGACTGAACACGGTTCCCATTCCAGTACCACCGCTTCGGCTTCGTAAGGAAGACATTCATTTGCTTTTCAGAAAATTTGCAAGCGATTTTGCTGAGCGTTATAAAATGCCTACTGTTATTTTACAGCCTGAAGCCTTAAAAATGCTGACAGATTATGAATGGCCGGGGAATGTTCGCCAGTTAAAAAATGTTACGGAACAACTTTCAATTCTGGAAAGGCAAAAAAATATTTCACCTGAAACACTTACTAAATATTTACCCCAGGAATCGATGAGCCGGTTGCCTGTTTTGGTTAAAGAAGAATTTAAAGGAGGCGAGTTTTCAGAGCGGGAAATTCTTTACAAGGTACTTTTTGAAATGAAAAAAGATATTGTTGATTTGAAAAAACTGGTACTGGAATTAATTTCCTCGGGAAGCATCTCCAACCAGTTTGCCGAAAATAACGCACAAATTATTGATAAGTTGTATCAGGAAATCAACCCTGAAATTTCCGTTTCACAACCTACAATTTCCATTCAGCCGGCTCAATCAGGAAGCCGTGTGCATCATCACGAAGAACTGGGTGAAGAATTACTCTCTCTTTCTGAAAAAGAAAAGGAAATTATAATCCGCGCCATTGAAAAACATCGCGGCAAACGTAAACATGCCGCCAGGGAACTGGGTATTTCAGAACGCACCCTTTACAGGAAAATCAAGGAATACGACATTAAGTAACAGTATGAATATACGAAGAAATTATGCATTCCTGTATGTTACCCTGATAACTGTTTTTATAGCGGCTTGCGGGGTGTATTCCTTTACCGGCGCGTCAATTTCACCGGATATCAAAACCGTGTCTATTGACTACTTTCAAAATAGGGCACTTACCGTTCAGCCTTCCCTGAGCCAGGTGTTTACTGAAAAAATGAAAGACAAATTTGTTTCTCAGACCAATCTCACTCTCACCAACCAGGAGGGTGATCTGCACTTTGAAGGTTCCATCACCGATTATTATACACAGCCTACCGCCATCCAGGGAAATGAACAGGCGGCATTGAACCGATTAACAATAAATGTGAAAGTGAAATTTGTGAATACTAAGGATGAGAAGCAAAGTTTTGAATCAACTTTTTCGAGGTTTGCCGATTACGACAGCCGCACGAACCTGGCTACCGTTGAAACTGAACTTATTAATGAAATATGCAATCAGCTGGTGGATGACATTTTTAATAAAGCCGTGATAAACTGGTAATACCATGACCAAAGAACAATTCCTTTCGCTGCTTCGCCAACCGGCAACTATTAATCTTAACTTGGTTAAAGGATTGGAAGAAATTACCGAACGGTTTCCTTATTTCCAAAACGCTCACCTGTTACTTGCTAAACAATATCAGGGACACCAGAATATCCGTTATGAAAGTTATCTTAGAAAAGCTGCTGCCTATGCGCCCGATCGCAGGATCTTGTATGAATTGATCCGCCTGGAACCGCAGGAGGTGATTCATATGGTGAAAACAGCACCTGAAGAAGTGCGTGAGCAAGCGGCAGAAAAAATTGTTGCAACAAATCTTGAAACTGTTAATGTAGTTTCTGAAATTGCATCAGCAGATTTGTCGGGCCATTCAAACATTGATGTTGAACCAGAACCGGAAAAAGAAATCAGGAAGGAGATAAATGAAATATCAATACCGGAAAATTTAGTCGTTGAGGAAAAAGCAGAAGTTGTTTTGGAAGAAAATCCTAAAGAAAATACACCTGAATTTGCAGCAACACTTGTGGAGCAAGAAATAGAAAATGCTCCGGCACTGACTGAGAATAATGCAATAATTGTTGAGAGTTCCGTTGAACCGGAAAAAGAGCCTTTCCTGATTATTGATACAGACAAGCCTGATGAATTTGATGAGGAAGCAACTGTTCCTGCTTCCCTTTTACTTCAGGATACTCCGGAAGCACTTCCGGAAGCTACCGTCACCATCCCGGAAACGGAAAATGAAACTTTTATTGCGGATGAAAAACCTGTTGAACGGATGCAGTCTGAAGCAAAACAACCTAAAGCTGAATCAGCCCAGGAAATACTTGCTAAACGGTTACGTGAGTTGGAGGACGCTAAACCTCCGGTGGAAGAAAAGTCAGCACTTGCTGTAGAAAAACCGTCACCGGTAGCAGAACCAGAAAAGGAGCCGGAGTTGGAAGAGATTACTGGTGAAAGCGACTCCGTATCCCATGCCACTGATGAAATTAAAGCAAGAATAGAGCAGGATGAGCCATCTGAAGCAACGGTTGGTGAACCTTTAACCGCACTTGAAGACACATCAGAAGCAACAGAGGAACCGGAATTTGTAAGAATACGCAAAGAGATACGGGAACCACGAGAGCCCAGGGATCCAAATTTACGTGTTGTGGAGCAGCATACATTTCTCGACTGGCTTAAGCTAAAAGATCTTCCCATAATTCCTACTGACCGGATTTCGGAATATTTTAATAAAGAAACCGACGCTGCTGATGTAGCAAATGCCGGGAATGATCTTATTACCCGGTTCATAAAAACAGAACCCCGCATAGTACCGGCCCGAAGCGAGTTTTATTCGCCAGGCAATATGGCCCGTCAAAGTGCAGTTGACCACGAAAACCTAATTTCAGAAACCCTGGCCAGAATTTATGCCCAGCAAGGCAACATTCCCAAGGCGATAGATGCATATAAGCGATTATCCTTGAAAAATCCGGAAAAAAGCAGTTACTTTGCAGCCCTTATAAAGGAACTGGAAGAAAAAAATGATTCCTGAGATTTGGTAACGATAATAATTGCTTGAATATCAACAATCTGCACACATAAACATCCGTAAAAAACACCAATCATGTATACCGTAATTACCGTATTTTTAATTATTATTTGCTTGCTGCTGGCTTTAGTAGTATTGGTTCAGAACTCCAAAGGCGGAGGGCTTGCATCAGGATTCAGTTCCTCGAACCAGGTAATGGGAGTCAGAAAAACCACCGACGTTTTAGAGAAACTTACCTGGGGGCTGGCAATTGCACTTATGGTTTTCAGTGTTACTGCAACCATGCTTATGCCTAAAGGCCAGGAAACCCAGGCGGCTTCAGCAATCCAGGAACAAATTGACAACACTGCTGTTCCCGCTCCGGGTGCTGCACAACCTCCGATAGGTACACCGTCACAGCAACAACAACAACCGGTTCAGGCACCGGCTGAAACTCCTGTAACTGATCAGCCCGCCCAGGGGCAATAACAATCTGTCTTATCACCTGGTATTGAGGTGTCATAGCCTGTCACTTTGACAAACAGCTATGACACTTTTTTTTGGCTCCTGACAGGCTGTCACTAAAAGCCGGTTGGCACAGTAAATGCAGGGCGCACAATATATTTTACATCCATTTTATTTAACCTTAAAACCATTATAATCATGAGCAAAATTGCTATTACACCATTGGCCGACAGGGTCATTGTAGAAGTTGCTGCTGCTGAGGCAAAAACTGCCAGCGGAATTATTATCCCGGATACTGCAAAAGAAAAACCACAACAAGGCTTGGTTGTCGCTGTGGGTATTGGAAAAAAAGATGAGCCAATGACGGTTAAAGTGGGCGATAAAATTCTTTACGGAAAGTATTCCGGAACAGAAATCACTCATGAAGGAAAAGAATACCTGATCATGCGTGAGTCAGACATTTTCGCGGTAGTTTAATTTTTAAGTCCACTACCCTTTCCAAAATTCAAGAATAAACTAATCAAAAATAAACAATAAGAACAATGGCAAAAGATATCACCTTCAACCTCGAAGCCCGTGATGCCCTGAAAAGAGGCGTTGACGCTTTGGCAAATGCAGTAAAAGTTACATTAGGACCAAAAGGCCGCAATGTAATCATTGACAAAAAATATGGCGCACCTTCTATCACTAAAGACGGTGTTACAGTTGCAAAAGAAATTGAATTAAAAAACCCTGTTGAAAACATGGGCGCTCAGATGCTGAAAGAAGTTGCTTCTAAAACTGCTGATGTAGCAGGTGACGGAACAACGACTGCAACTGTACTGGCTCAGGCTATTATCACAGCAGGTTTGAAAAACGTTGCTGCCGGTGCAAATCCAATGGATTTGAAACGCGGTATCGACAAAGCCGTTATAGCTGTTGTTGCAAGTTTGAAGAAACAAAGCAAGTCAGTTGGTGACGATAACAACAAAATTGAGCAAGTGGCAACTATTTCCGCGAACAGCGACAGCGAAATCGGAAAATTGATTGCACAGGCGATGGAAAAAGTAAAAAAAGAAGGCGTTATTACTGTTGAAGAAGCAAAAGGTACTGAGACTACTGTTGAAGTAGTTGAAGGTATGCAGTTCGACCGTGGTTACATTTCTCCATACTTTGTAACAAATGCTGATAAAATGGAAGCGGTACTTGAAAGCCCTTACATTTTACTTTATGAGAAAAAGGTTTCCAATATGAAAGAACTGCTTCCTGTATTGGAGAAAGTTGTTCAGACAGGAAAGCCACTTTTAATTATTGCTGAAGATGTTGACGGCGAAGCATTGGCTACTCTGGTAGTAAATAAAATCCGTGGCTCACTGAAAATTGCTGCTGTTAAAGCTCCGGGTTTTGGTGATCGCAGAAAAGCAATGATGGAAGATATCGCAATACTTACAGGCGGTACCGTTATATCAGAAGAACTTGGATTTAAATTGGAAGATGCAGATCTTACCATGCTTGGAAGAGCAGAAAAAATAAGCATCGATAAAGATAACACTACGCTTGTTGGTGGAGTTGGTGCGAAAGAAGCTATCACAGGTCGTGTTAGCCAGATAAAAGCTCAGATTGAAACTACAACATCTGATTACGATAAAGAAAAATTGCAGGAGCGTCTTGCTAAATTAGCAGGTGGTGTTGCAGTACTTTACGTTGGAGCTGCCACTGAAGTGGAAATGAAAGAAAAGAAAGACCGCGTTGACGATGCATTACATGCAACACGTGCTGCAGTTGAAGAAGGAATTGTACCAGGAGGTGGAATTGCTTACATCCGCGCAGTAAACGCTCTTGAGAAGCTTACAGGAATTAACGAAGATGAGAACACAGGAATCGCGATTATCCGTCGCGCCCTTGAAGAGCCACTTCGCCAGATTGTTGCTAACGCAGGTGGAGAAGGTTCTATCATCGTTCAGAAAGTTCGTGAAGGAAAAGATGATTTCGGTTACAATGCTCGTACCGAAGTTTTCGAAAACCTGCTTGCTGCCGGTGTAATCGATCCTACTAAAGTAACACGTGTGGCATTAGAGAACGCTGCTTCTATCGCGGGTATGTTGCTCACCACTGAGTGTGTACTTGCTGATGTGAAAGAAGATAAAGCGCCTTCTATGCCAGGTGGTATGGGTGGGATGGATGGGATGATGTAACATTCAGTGACAAGTTGAAAGTTTACCCTAAAGGGTGATTCGCTCGCGAACGCGGCGATATCTCTCCTTCAAGGGGGACAAGTTATCCCTGAGTATTTAAATTAAGCCCCGGCGATTGCCGGGGTTTTATGTTTTTCGCCTTGCGGGATTTGAAATCCGTGCGATCAAAAAATGAAAGGATCTCTGATCAGATAAAAAAAAGAGCACTGCATTTTTGAAACGTTGCAGCAGTAATTGTAACAAAGATTGTTGATTGAATCCCTCTTAAATAAATGGGTATTGCCTTCCGAAGCGTCACAAGGAAATTCCTGCAGCACTGTTTGTTACATGTGTAGAAGGGAGAATTTCTATCCACATTTTTTGCTTAATGGATTTTTTTTATTAGAATTACAGATAGTTTCTTAGCTCGCAGGTATGTTATACAGAATATACGTAGTTGAACTTGCCAAAAAGGTTTTCACCGAAAATACAAAATTCCGATTAGCCAATCCACAATTCAATGGAGTGCTGGAATGTTTGTATGTGGGCATGACCAGCAAAACCCCACAGGAACGATTCGAGCAGCATAAATCAGGCTACATCAATAAAAAAGGCCATAAAATATCTTCGAATATTGTTCAAAAATATGGCTTGTATTTACGACCCAGCCTGTATAATCTTATCGACCCCTTCACCAACCAGGAAGATGCTTTGAAAATGGAGGAACAGGTTGCATTGGAATTGCGACGAGAACGGTATGCTGTTTGGTATAATTGAATGATTGTTTATAAATTTTGACTGGGTATGCCGATGTAATGCAAAAATATTACAAGTTTATCGCCAGGTAATTATTTTTAAAAAATAAAAAAACAGACCTCAACTGAAGCCTGTTTCCTTTATCAAATTATAATTTTTTTTAGAAATACCTCGGCGTAACAACTTTCTTCTTTGTGAAAGAGAAGTCGTATCCGATATTGATCTCGTGAGTTCCGTTGTTGTAGTTGCTCAGTTCAGTTGTTGTATAATCGTAAGAATATCCAATACGCAGTTGTGGTGTGATCTGAAAGGTGGCCAGTCCTGCGAAAGAATCTTCGGTACGGTAAGAGAAACCAAGCCAGAATATGTCTTTGAGCAATGCATGAAGAGTTATATCGGCAACAAAGGGTGCACCTTGTACAGCTTTCGCCATCAAGGAAGGTTTTAATTTTACACTCTCCGAGACCGGGAACACGTAGCCCGTGGAGAAATAATAATGCCATGTTTTGAATTCCATCTTGTTTACGACATCTCCAGAGCCATCACCTGCCACTTTATTTTTAAACATCCGGGGAATAGATAATCCTGCATAAAAACGGTCGGTGTTATAATACATACCAAAGCCCGAATTCGGCAAGAAGACCTGCGGCGTGTTGAACAGAAATTCATTATCATTTTCTTCATTTGTCACCACCTTAGTAAGATCTTCCTGGTGGTTGATGAACCCGGCCTGTAATCCTAATGCAAAGGCTCCGTTGCTCCCCACCTGGAAACGGTAAGCATAATTACCATACATTGCAAACTGGTGGGTCACCCCAATGGTTTCATTCATGATGGTTAAACCGAGCCCCAGTTTCTTATTCATTAACGGTCCGTGAATACTGGCAGTTTGTGTTTTAGGTGCGCCATCAAGTCCTACCCATTGGTTCCTGTATACCATGGTTGCCGAGATCTGTTTACGGCTTCCTGCGTAAGCAGGATTGATAAACATCTCATTAAACATGTACTGTGTGAACTGTGGTTCAAACTGTGCCTGGGTGGTTCCGCTAATCAAACCGGTAGCGCAAATAGCTATGGCAAGGCCTTTTTTTATCATCGTATAACTTTTCATAAGTTTATCCTTTCTCGTTTTTATATTGCTTTATGGTGCTAAGATTACCGGCGTATGATAAGGAATCCAGCTCTGGGTTTGCTATGGTCGTTAAGATCAAGTATGAAGTAGTAGGTTCCGGTTGGCACTTTACGACCCAAATAAATTCCCGATACATTACAAACACCATCCCATGAATTATCATAGTCTTTTGCCTTGAAAACCAGGTTACCCCACCTGTTATACACCCATAACTTATTTCCAGGATAGTTTTCAATTCCATCAATCACATAGCCGTCGTTGGTACCATCATCATTTGGAGAGAATCCATTGGGTATTAAGAGTGAATCACATGCTACCGTTATATCAACTTCCAATGTTGTTTTACATCCCCATTCATTAGTAATAAGAACAGAATATGTGGTGCTTACCGGAGGCGCAACAATAGGATCAGGAATATTGGAGAAGGTCATAAATGTTGTTGGACTCCACTGGTAAGTAATACCACCTGTGGCATTTAAATGCACCATTTCAGGAGGGCAAATAATCCGGTCACTGGTGATGCTTGCATTTTCAATTGACTTGACAATTACCTCAATTGAATCGCTGAAGAAGGTCCCACAAGGCACAGTAACACTTACGAAATAATGACCTGCAGCAGGTGTCACGAACGTAAGGCCCGTTGCACCATTTAAAGGACTTCCTTCGAAGTACCACTGATAAGCACCACCATCAATAGAATCAGCAACCAGCGTAGCTGTTTCTCCAACACAAATTGTAGTTGGTCCGGCACTCAGGTAATAGCTGGAGTTATTTCCAACTACCCAATTTCCGGTTACAGTACAGCCATTGGCGTCTGTTACAGTAACGTTATAGGATCCGGGCATGGCATTGGAAATATTTTGTGATGCTGATCCGTTGCTCCACAGGAACGTGTACATAGGAGTTCCTCCTGATACCTGGATGGTGACCGATCCGCCCTGGCCGTTCAAACAGTTGGCGATGGTTGTAGAACCGCTTACTGCAAGTGGTGCAGCCGGCTGAGATACCTGTGCATCAGTTGTGAAAATACAACCCTGGTTATCGGTAACGGTTAAGGTATATATGCCATTTGAAAGTCCATTAATTGATGAAGATGTAGCACCGGTACTCCACAGGTAAGTGTAAGGAGCGGTACCTCCGGTTGCATTTGAAACAAGAGAACCATTGGAACCTCCGAAACAGGATACGTCCTGAGAAACTGTAACAGGTGCAGTCAATGGTTGTGCCGGCTGACCAACGAAATCGCTGATGATGGCGTTACAACCATTAGCATCAGTAACAGTTACTGTATACGCTCCTGCAGTTAATCCATTAATGCCGGCTGTTGTAGCACCCGTGTTCCACAGGTATACATATGGTGGTGTACCACCGGTAACTGCAAGCGAAATATTTCCGTCATTTCCGCCGAAGCAGGAAACGTTTTGTGCCACGTTTAATACAGGAACTAATGGTGCAGCAGGTTGAGAAACCACTGATGTGATTGTAGTATCACATCCGTTAGCATCTGAAATTGTTACAGTATAGGTTCCGGCAAACAAGCCACCTATATCTTCAGTGACTGCTCCGGTATTCCAGATGAATGAATAAGGGGCAGTTCCACCCATCGGAGTAATATCAACAAGACCATTGTTTCCATTAAAACACAAAATCTGCTGAACTGTTACAAGCGCGTTTAGTTGCTGGTTGGGCTGACCGATTCCTTCAGTTATGGAAGTCGAACATCCATTGGCATCTGTAACGGTAACTGTATACGTTCCGGTTGAAAGATTGCTGATATCTTCTGTAGTTGCCCCGTTACTCCAGTTGAAAGTGTAAGGCACTGTTCCTCCATTAATATTAAGATCAAGTACACCATTTGAGCCTCCGTTACAGAATACATTTGATGTAACTGTTATAAATCCAAGTAAAGGTGCCATAGGTTGAGAAAGTGTTAATTGTGCAGTTCCTTCACATCCGTTCGCATCTGTAACAATTACAACATACGTCCCTGCCATCAGGTTGACGATGTTTTGTGTTGTGTCGCCGGTACTCCAGGTATAACTGTATGGCAGTGTACCACCGGATACCGTCAGGTCTATTGAACCATTTTCCCCACCGAAACAATTCACCTGTTGTGACATTACCAAAGATGGATTGAGAGCAGCAGATGGTTCTGAAATTGTAACAGTAGCGTTAGAAACACAACCATTTGCATCAGTCACAGTTACTGAATAAGTTCCCGCAGAAAGCCCAGTCAGATCTTCAGTGATTTCACCGTTGCTCCAGATATAAGTATAGGGAGTTGTTCCACCTGATACAATCATATTTGCATTACCATTATTTCCACCAAAGCATGATACGTTGTTTGTTCCGTAAATCATTGATGAAAGAGCTGCTGCAGGTTGTGTAATTGTAACAGTGGCTGCCGAGGTACATCCGTTAGCATCAACTATGTTTACATTATAAGTTCCGGCAAGCAGGTTATTTAAATCTTCAGTAATTTCACCATTATTCCATGTGAATGAATATGGCAAAGTTCCACCGGAAACATTTAGATCAATGCTTCCAGTACCTCCGCCAAAACAATTTACATTTTGACTTGCGTTCACAACAGCGCTGAGAGCCGCAACAGGTTGAGTTACTTCAACTGAATCAGTAATTAAACATCCATTTGCATCGGTTGCTGTAACATTAAACCATCCACTTGTAAGATTTGAAATGGCTGCAGTGAGTTCAAAATTGTTCCATACATAATTGTATGGCGAAGTACCACCACTTACTATTATAATTGCAGAACCGTTATTTCCACCGTTACAAAATACATTCTGTGTTACAGAAGTTACTGAAGAAAGTGCTGCGGAAGGTTGAGTGATTGTTTCCGTTAGTGTAAATGTGCAACCGTTTGCATCGGTAATATTTATAGTATAAGTGCCTGATGAAAGACCTGAAAGATCTTCACCGGAAGTACCGTTACTCCACATATATGTGTAAGGAGTTGTTCCCCCTGTGACATTGATATCAATTGCACCGTTTGTTCCGCTAAAGCAAAGTACAGGCTGTACTGAAGCTGACTGAGCATTAAGTACAGCGGAAGGCTGATTTATGAAAGCTGTTTGCGTTCCCATGCAGCCGTTTATGTCAGTAACGGTTACAGTATAAACCCCGCTTGGCAGATTTGTCAGGTTCTGTGTTGTTGCACCGGTATTCCATGAATAAGAATAAGGCGCTGTGCCTCCGTTGACGGTCATTGCGACCTGACCATTGTTTCCTCCAAAGCAGGAAACAGCCTGAGTGCTGCTCACAGTAATACTAAGTGCTGCTGATGGTTCAGTTACAGTAGCTGAGGCGGTTGTATTGCAACCCCTATCGTCAGTTACAGTAACATTATAAACTCCGGCCTGTAAGCCATTTAAATCTTCGGTCAGTTCACCATTACTCCAATTGTATGAATACGGAGCGGTGCCGCCGTTAACTGTTAAATTCACAACACCATTTGCACCACCAAAGCAACTCACATTAGCAGAAGCGCCCGCAGAAGCGGATAAGGCCGCATTAGGTTGTGATACCAAACCGGATTGATTTGTTGTACAACCGTTATAATCGGTAATAGCTACGGTATAAATCCCACTTGATAGGTTATTAATATCCTGTGATGTTGCACCATTACTCCAGCTATAGGAATATGGTGCGGTTCCACCTGTCACAGTTAAATCCAATGATCCATTAGTACCACCAAAGCAGTTTACATTTTGTGATGTGTTTACAGAAGATGTCAGTGCAGCAGCAGGCTGTGTAATGGAGCCTGTTGCAGACGAAACACAGCCATTGGCATCAGTGATTGATACTGTATAAAATCCAACAGCCAGTCCGTTCAGGTCTTCAGTTGTTGCACCTGTGCTCCAGTTAAAATTGTAAGGTGATGTTCCGCCGCTTACAGTAAGATTCAATGATCCGTTTCCTCCGCCGAAGCAGTTTACATTTTGTGAAACACTCAGGTTTGCTGCTAAAGAACCTGCAGGTTGCGAAATAACTCCGCCTGAATTAGCTAAACATCCGTTGGCATCTGTGATGGTTACGTTATAGCTTCCTGCTGGCAGACCATTCAGATCCTGCGTTATAGCTCCATTGCTCCACATATAAGAAAAAGGCCCTGTACCTCCCGCTACTGACAGATCAATGCTTCCATTGTTACCAGAGAAACATGAAATATTTGAAGTAGTAGTTGTAGTTCCTGATAAAGCTGCTGAAGGTTGTGTAATAGTTGCCGAAGCAATTTTTGTACAACCATTAGCATCAGTAACGGTAACTGTATACGTTCCTGCAACCAGTCCGTTAACTGACTGAGTAATTGCACCGTTGCTCCACATATAAGAGTAGGGAGCCGTTCCACCTGTTACTGCAAGACTTAACTGGCCATTATTTCCTGAATTACAGGAGACAGCCTGTGATTGCGTTGCTGTAGCGGCCAGTGCTGCTGATGGCTGCGAAATAGTTATTGTTCGTGTGGATGTACAACCATTCTGATCTGTAAGAGTGACAGTATAATTTCCGGAACCTAATCCACTCAAATCCTGTGAGGTTTGTCCATTACTCCAGTTGTAGGAATAAGATGGAGTTCCTCCTGCAACTGAGAGATTAACACTTCCATTATTGCCACCGAAGCAGGAAACATTCTGGTCAATGACTGCAGATGATGATAGCGTAGCAGATGGCTGTGTAATTGTAACTGATTTAGAAGATGTACATCCATTCGCATCCGTTACAGTTACCGAATATGTTCCGGTTGAAAGTGCTGAGAGATCCTGAGTAATGGCTCCATTCGACCAGTTATAAGTATAAGGTGCTGTTCCGTTTGTAACCGTCAGATTGATTGCTCCTGTATTTCCACCGAAACAATTTACATTTTGTGAGGAAGTAATGGTCGTTGCTAAAGCAGCGGCAGGTTGCGTAACAGTACCTGTAAAACTCAGTGTACAGTTGTTTGCATCTGTAACTGTTACAGTATATGTACCAGCGGTAACTCCTGAAATATCCTCTGATGTAGCACCGTTTGACCATGCATAAGTAAATGGAAGTGTTCCGCCGGTTACAGTAAAGTTCAATGCACCGTTCGAACCGCTATAACAGGAAACAGCCTGGCTCATTTCCAGTGTTCCTGAAATACCTGCGGAAGGCTGTGATATTGTTGTGTTCCTGGTAACAGAACATCCATTAATATCTGTAACGGTCACCGTATATGTTCCTGCGGTCAGGCCGGATAAATTTTGAGAAGTTTCCCCGTTAGACCAGGAATAAGAATAAGCTGCTGTTCCACCAGTGACTGTGTTGGCTATTGAACCATTATTACCACCGTAACAGGAAATATTCTGTGTTACCGCCAGTACGGATGAAAGTGCCGCTGATGGTTGTGAAATTGTAACTGAAGTAGATTTTATACATCCGTTAACATCTGTAACCGTTACTGTATAGGCGCCATCTGTAAGCCCGGATAAATTCTGGGATGTTGCTCCATTGCTCCAAGAGTAAATAAAAGGTGCAGTACCTCCGGATACAGTCAAAGTTGCAGTTCCGTTATTTCCTCCAAAACAGGAAACATTTTGAGAAGCTACAGCAGTTGCATTAAGAATACCAGAAGGCTGAGTTAATGTTGTTGTGCTTGCAGCAGTACAACCGCGGTTATCAGTAACAGTTACCGTATAGGTTCCTGAAACAAGGTTGCTGATGTCCTGTGTTGTGGCACCATTACTCCAGTTATAGCTGTAAGGAGCGGTTCCACCGTTAACTGATAGATTGACAGAACCGTTATTACCTCCAAAGCAATTAATATTCTGTGAAGATGTTATTGAAGAAGAAAGTGCAGCGGATGGTTGCGTTACAGAAGTGGAATTTACCGTAGTACATCCATAAGCATCAGTAACGGTGATGGTGTATATGCCAGCAGTAAGATTACTGATGGCAGTTGATGTTGAACCATTACTCCATGAATAGGAATAGGGTGCTGTTCCACCTGACGCCATTACGGTTGCACTACCGGTGCTTCCACCGAAACATCCCACCGACTGACTCATGGAAGGTGTTGATACAAGGGGACCGGGAGGTTGTGTTACAGTAATAGATTGTAAGGTGCTACATCCATTGGCATCTGTAAGAGTAACGGTATAGTTTCCGGTTGAAATACCCGAAAGGTTCTGCGTGGTAGCGCCAGTGTTCCATAAATACGTATAAGGGCTGGTACCACCTGATGGAGTTGAATAAATAACTCCATTGCTTCCGCCATAGCAATATACATGAGGTGATACAAATAATGAAACTGAAGCTGCAGCAGATGGTTGTGATATTGTAGCATTTGACTGTGATGTACAACCGTTTTGATCAGTTATTGTAACAGAATAATTTCCTGCGCCGACACCGGTTAAGGAAGCTGTTGTAGAACCCGTGTTCCAATTATAAGAATATGGAGCAGTTCCTCCATTACCTGTGGCAGTAGCCACACCGTTTGCTCCGCCATTACAGCTTACGTTTTGTGTAACAGTAACAGAAGAAGTTAAAGTTGCGGTTGGTTGTGTTATTGTAAAAGTTGAAGTCGCAGTACATGCGTTGGACCCTGTAATTGTAACGGTATAAATTCCAGAACAAATATTTGAAAGTGATTGCGATGAAGCACCACTTGACCAGTTATAAGTATAAGGTAACTGTCCTCCTGAAACTGCAAAGTTGATAGAACCTGTACAGGCAGCATAGCAAGCCACATTAACCTGTGTTTCACCGGATACTACAGGTACGTTTGTATTTATTACAACACATGTAGTATCGGAATTTACACATCCGCTCGACGGGTTAGTAACTGATAATACATAACAGCCTGCTGCATTTACAACGGGTGTTGCTGATGTTCCACCACTAACAATGTTTCCGCCACTGATGGCACTCCATGAAAAAATTGCTCCTGGAGTACTACTTGAGCCACTAAGTGATATAGTTGATGAATTACATGTTATCTGTTTATCAGCACCTGCATTAGCAACCGGAATCGCATTATTAGCAACAACTATAACTGTATCCGTTGCCATGCAACTTGAAAGTGTTGAAT
>JALYQW010000139.1 GCA_030855635.1 Bacteroidota bacterium
TTACAGATAATAATCCATTGTATAATCTTTGATAATTTCCTCTACGCTTTATAATAAATTCATCCAATTTCTCCAGCTGAGCCAATCCTAAAGCTGCTTGCATATCAGTTATTTTTAAATTATAACCAACACGTGAGTAAATATATTTATGATCATAGCCAAAGGGAAGATCTCCCAATTCCCATTCAAAACGCTTCCCACAGGTATTATCACAACCCGATGCACACCAGCAATCGCGGCCCCAATCACGAAAAGATTCCATGATTGTTGCCAGTTTCGAACTTTTTGTAAACACTGCTCCACCTTCGCCCATGGTGATGTGGTGGGCAGGATAAAAACTTAATGTTCCTATATCACCAAAAGTTCCAACATGTTTTCCATTTACTGTTGCTCCTAATGCATCGCAACAATCTTCAATAAGCCACAGGTTGTGTTTTTTAGCTATATCAGCCACACGCTCTGCATCAAAAGGATTGCCCAAGGTATGTGCAATCATTATTGCTTTGGTTTTAGGAGTAATGGCTTGCTCTATTTCTTCAACTTTAATGTTATAGGTTGGTATATCAATATCAACAAAAACCGGAACGACTCCATACGTGAGCCAGGGATTTATAGTTGTAGGAAAAGAAACTGCAACAGTTATAACTTCATCACCCGGTACTATTGCACGGTCGCCTAGTGAAGGATCTGTTAATGCACTTACTGCTATAAGATTCGCAGATGAACCGGAATTTACAGTGAGTACTTTCGGTACTCCAATATATTTTCCAAGTGCTTTTTCAAATGCATCATTAAACCGGCCTGTAGTAAACCAACCATCTAATGAAGCTTCAACAAGATATTGTAATTCTTTTTCATCAAAAACTTTTCCGCTCACGGGTATTTCCGTTACACCCGGAATGAATTTTTTTTTAGGAAAAGCCTCCTTGTGATAATCTTTCACAAGTCGCATTATTTCATCAAATATAACCGATTTTTTGTCGGTGTTAATTTCGTTCAAAATTATTTTGATTAATAAAGGAATGTATGTCTATCAAACATAACTCTTTTTTGTTTACTAAATTTTGTGATGATTTACCATACCACTTCACCGTCCGTTCCACTGCCTCCTTTGCATTCCATTGTGGTTTCCAGTGGAGTTGGGTTATTGATTTGGTGATGTCGAGGCGTAAGTGATTGGCTTCATGAGGTTGTTTGCTTTTCTGCGGAGTTTCATAATTTCCGGTGCCCCAGCAGGAGATGGCTAATTGTACAATTTCCCTTACTGATAGCTGATCTTCAGGATTAGGTCCAAAATTATAACTTCCTGAGTACTTATGGGCATCTGAATCAAGTAAAAAAGCAAGTTTCAGGTAGCCGGTTAATGGGTCGAGCACATGTTGCCAGGGCCTCACAGCATCAGGATTCCTGACTTGCAAGGTGTTGCCGCTTTCCAATGATTTTATCAGATCGGGAATAATGCGATCAGCTGACCGGTCGCCGCCACCAATAACATTGCCGGCCCGGGCAGTTGCTACCGCTTTAAGGTGCGAATTCCATTCCTGCAAAGGAAAAAAGGACTTTTGATACGATTGCACTACAATTTCAGCCGCTGCTTTACTGCTGCTGTAAGGGTCGTGACCTCCCAATTTATCCTGCTCTTTAAAGGGCATGCCTGCTTCATTATTTTCATAAACCTTATCGGTTGTAATAATAACAGCAGTACATTTTTTAGATACATCACGTATTGCCTCAAGCACATGCACTGTGCCCATAACATTTACTTCAAATGTTTCGGCAGGGTGGGCGTAGGAATAACGAACAAGCGGTTGCGCTGCCAGGTGAAAAATAAAATCGGGTTGAAAGGATAGAATTTCTTGTTTGATTTTGTCAGCATTCCGGATATCGGCAATTACCGATTCCAGGTTCAGATGTGGTTCGAGGTTTTCATAAAGCGAGTTTTCGTGATCGGGTGCCAGCGAATACCCTTTCAGTAGCGCCCCGGCTTCCGACAGCAGGAGGCTGAGCCAGGAGCCTTTGAAGCCGGTATGACCTGTTATAAACACCTTTTTGCCTTTAAAATGCTCCAGCACCTGTGCCGGTGTAACATTAGCTACCAGCATTTCCATTCGGCTTTATTGGTTGTCCATAAATGATTCAAGTATTCGTAATCGCGGTAGGTATCCATGCACTGCCAAAAACCGCTGTGGCGGTAAAGCTTTAGTTGCTGACCTGCTGCCAGTTTCTCGAGCGGGGAGCGTTCCAGTATGCAGTTGGTATCGGTTTCCAGGTAGTCAAAAAACTTCCTGTTAAACACAAAAAAGCCGCCGTTGATCAGTCCGCCCTCGTGTACCTGCGGTTTTTCGTTGAAGCTGGTCACCATTTCGCCCTCGGCATTCAGTTCGCCAAAGCGGGAGGGAGGCAGCACCCCGGTCACTGTACCTATTTTGCCATGTTCGCGATGGTAGGCAAGCAGCTGTTGAATGTCAACATTGCAAACGCCATCGCCGTAGGTGAGTAAAAATTCATCGCCATCCACATATTTCTCTACCTGTTTTACGCGGGAGCCGGTCATTGAAAGCGGTCCGGTTTCGGCAAAGGTGATCTGCCACCCGTTTTCGTCGTGCGAGTTATGCACTTTCACGCCGCCGTTGCCCAATGTAAGCGTAAAATCGTTGTTGCGGATCTCGTAATTCATAAAATAATTCTTGATCACATCGCCCCTGTAGCCCAGGCACAACACGAACTCACGAAATCCGAAATGGCTGTAATGCTTCATGATGTGCCAAAGCAAAGGCCTGCCACCCACTTCCACCATCGGCTTGGGCTTATATTCCGTTTCTTCTTTCAGCCGCGTGCCAAGGCCACCGCATAAAATAACAACTTTCATAGATTGATTTTTTCTAAAAAACTCAATTCATTTTCGTTTAAATTGCACAATACGAGCAAGTTAACAAGCTGAATTCAAAACAAATCCTATTTTCATGCAAATTTATTAAAATTGGCGGGAGGTAATCGATGCTGTTGCCTTATTATTGTTTTTAATTTTTGATTTCTTTATTTTGTTTTACGCTGCTTACTATGTTGGAATTTTCTCAGAAAGGGATCAGGAAATACCGTGTCTATTCACACCAATTTGTTTTGCGTACACAATTTTGTTTATTTTTGATTGAAGAACCTAACTGTTAAAAGCCCAATGAAGACTGACTGCTTAATCTCCGGAGTACTGATATTAATGTTACTGACGCCAATTGCAGCAACTGCCCAAACAGCCTGGTCACAAAAAGCTGATTTTGGAGGAGGCGAAACCTATGATCCCTTTTCATTTGTCATTAACGACAAGGCTTATGTCGGTACCGGAAGAGCCCTTCCCGGTATTAACCAGGTGGATTTTTGGGAATATGATCCGGCTACAAATATCTGGTCGCAGAAAGCTGATTTTATTGGATCAGCGCGATATGGAGCCAGAGGATTTGGCATTGGCAATTTTGGCTATGCGGGAACCGGTTGGGACCCGACTCCAACCAATACCTTTTATAAATATGATCCGGCTCTGAATGTATGGACCCCTGCAGCCAATTTTGGAGGATCAGCCCGATACACATCAGTGAGCGCTGTGGTTGGTGGTTTTGGATACCTCGGTCTGGGTTATTCACCTTATAAAAAAGATTTTTGGCGTTATGACCCGGTATTGAATTCATGGGCTCAAATAGCCGATTATACCGGCGATGCCCGGCAAGCCTCGGTAGCATTCTCTGTGGGAACATCTATTTTTGTTGGATTAGGATCCGGCAGTCAGGGCGTGTTCCAGGATTTCTACAAATACAATACCCTGACTAATTTCTGGTCACCTATAACACCCTTTCCGGGAGCTGCAAGAGCTGCTGCTTTTGCTTTTGAAATTGGTACCGATGCCTATGTTGGTTTAGGATTTGATGATCAGTCATCACCATCCTTTGATATTTTCAGTGACATGTATAAATACAATTCATTGACGGATACGTGGATTCAGCTTCCGGACTTTCCCGGAGGAAAGTTATTTGGCGGTGCTGCTTTTGCTATTAACAATAAGGGTTATGTTGGTATGGGGTCCGATACAATTTTCAATACCCATTATTCAGATATGCTGTGGGAATATGATCCTGCATTAACTGCTATAGCCGAATTAAACCAAAATTCAATTGCCATTTATCCTACGCTTTCAAATTCAAGTATTTGCATTGAAATTACAGATGACATAAACCAGAACTGCAATGTATTTGTTACTTTGTTCGATGCCGGTGGTAAAACATGTGTTTCACAAGTGCTGGATACCCGGCTGTCAAAAAATTATATAGACCTGTCGGGTTTGCCTCATGGTGTTTACATATGCAATGTACAAGTTGACAACGTTTTAGTCAGATCATCTAAAATTGTTAGAATGGAGTAGGGGTCCATTTTTCACTTTTGTGTTTCTGCAACCGGTAACGATCAATACTTTGTCATTATTTCTCTTTTAAGTTGACATTCCATTTTAAAGCCATAAATTTGACCTCCAATTAAACCGGCTGTCCGGGTTTAGAAACGTTATTCACAATTTGCTCAGGGGTTATCCTGTAACTATAATCTGTCAACATGAACAAGCAGGGACATATAATCGTCATTGAAGATGATGTAGATGACAGGGAATTTCTTAAAGATGTATTTAAGGAATTGAATTATCCAAATGAGATCCGCTATTTTGAAGATGGTGATAAAGCGCTGGAGTATTTAATTACTGCTCCTGAGGAGCCGTTCATCATAATTTCGGATATCAACATGCCGCGATTGAACGGCATTAAATTGAAAGAGCAGATCCAGAATAACGAGAATCTTCGCCTCAAATGCATTCCTTATTTATTTTTCACCACCAGTGCCAACCAGGATTATGTGATTGACGCATATTCAAAATCGGTACAGGGTTTTTTCATCAAGCCCAACAATACTGATAAAATGACCGAGATCATACGAAAAATCGTTGATTACTGGCTGGAATGCGAATCGCCGAATTACATTAAGTAACATGTAACGTAACGAATAACGAATGGGCTTCGCCCTACGAAAATTACGAATGTACCTGAATGAATATTTTTACTTTCTGTAAGATTCGTATTCATCACATATATTTTTTTACAACTAAGGAAATCCCGTTTATCTGGTTAAAGATACGACTATATGTTATATTAAATTA
>JALYQW010000056.1 GCA_030855635.1 Bacteroidota bacterium
AAGAATTGGGCAATGTTGGCATCATCAAAATGAATTCCCCCAAGTCCGTCGGAACCGGCAAGCATTCCAACAGCCAGAAAAATTATTAGGGAAGGGACGCCCAGCTTCCCTGTTGTTTTACTGGCAAGAATGCTCAGCAGTAAAAGTATGGAACCTATTAAAAGTATATTTTCAAAAGAGTAAATCATCAGGGTATAATGGATACCATCTTTATTTAAAGAAAGGAGAATTTAAGTACTGCATCAAAGTGACTGCAGTTGCTTATCATGGCAAATTATTGTTGTTTATGGATGAGTTTCACAAAATAAGAATTTTATTTGAAAAGCTAAATTCCCCGCTCTTGGGAGCGAATAGATATAATAGTGCATTATTGATACCGCTGCTTACGGCGGAAATACTCATTGATGCGTTAGGGATTGAGCCGGATTACCCCCTGCACGGAAGTGATGAGGAACCCGGAAGTAGGGTCAGGGTTGCATGGATGACGGGCACACCCAAGGGCGTAATGGCGAAAGCCCGCCCGACGCAGGAGGGAACGCCCTAATAAAGAAACTTCTATATCATATAAATTTTCGGAGTTGGCAATTTACCTTTAAAATTTCGTTTGGTGCATGAAATGAGAGCCACACTGCTTTGATGATTTTTTTGTTTATCAATCTTTCAGCACTTTGTGCAAGGGAGCATCCCCGTGCAACCGTGGGGATTGGATTTGGAGTATTGAAAATGGGTGATTCGTGGATTAAAACGTATTCGATTGGAGTAAATCATGATTTTTTATTATCAAAAAAATCGACACTTACTTTTGGTGTACTGCTCGACAGGTATTCGTTTGAAAAGGAATTTGATGTGGACACCAACTAGCTTCATACAGGCGGAGGCAGTTATAATAATTCGAGGGGTTATTACAATTTAAATTATTCAGCGGTTTTCCTGCACTTAACTACCAACTATAAATATTTCCCAGGTAATTCAAAAACCAACCGGTTATATTTGCAAGGTGGCTTGTGTGTAAATATTGAAATTGATCAGCATACCGATTATGATTATTATTACTGGGGCTCTCCCGGTAATACACTTTACAAGGGGCCGTTTAAAGAAGAACAGAATCACAGTTCCGACCTGGTCGATCGTGCAATTAATTTTATACGCCCCGGATTTGGAATTGGATTTTTAAAGAAGCTCGGAACCGATTATGCCATCGACACCGACCTATATGTTTCGCATGCAGTACGACTTGATACCTATGTAAAGACGTCGGCCATTTATCCCCGGATAAGGGTGGGTTTTGCTTTTTAGGTAGGGGTTTTGAGCTATTGAAGGAATTATTAAAGGTGTTTGTTTCAACAAATTCTTTTAATAACTTTGTGTAAACACCCACACCATGACACGTTCTATGACCCGGTTCCTTTGCATAGTTGGTTTTACACTTATTGCAACTACCACAAAAGCTCAATTTGTAACCATACCTGATCCTGCATTTGCAAACTGGCTTGCAACGAATGGGTTTGCAATTTGCATGAATGGAAACCAGTTGGATACAACCTGCGCCCTGGTAACTTCCACTACTGTGTTAAATTTTACAGCCACTTTCAACATCAGTAATCTCAGCGGAATTGTTTATTTTGATAACCTGGAAACGGTGTATGTCTTTAGCAATAACCTGTCGTCGCTGCCACCACTTCCTGAAAGCCTGATCTATCTCGATTGCCGCTATAATGACCTTACATCGCTCAGTAACCTTCCGAACGGGTTGAGAACATTGCTGGTTGACGTGAATCAGTTAACTTCAATTCCGGCGAACCTGCCGGATTCACTCCGCGTGCTTCATTGTGCACAAAACTTACTCACATCATTGCCTTTGTTGCCTGACAGCCTGGAGGAGTTGTGGTGCCATAAAAACCAGATCACAGCGCTGCCTGTTTTGCCAGCCGGTATGACAGAACTTTCCTGTTACCTGAATTTACTCACAGCAATGCCAGTCATTCCACCCTCGATGTACTTACTGGATTGCGGAAGAAACCAGCTGACTGCTTTACCTAACCTGGCATCAATAACCAGTTTAACTTTTTTAAGTTGCGACCACAATCAAATTTCTATCATCCCACCTTTGCCCATGAGTTTGTATTCACTGGATTGTGACAGCAACTTATTAACAGCATTACCTCCAATGAATGTGTTAGGCTCCTTGAATTGTTCTGATAATTTGATCACATCGTTACCTCCTATATCAGGTAATATGCAGAATTTGTTTTGCAGCAATAACCTGCTGACAAGTATTCCACCGCTTCCTGATGGCATTGACATTTTGTGGTGCAACAATAACCAGTTAACTTCTTTACCGGATCTGCCTGAAAGTATAGTTAACCTGGATATTTCTGACAATCCTGCCATAGTATGTCTTCCGCCGCAGAACAATCTTAATAGTTTTAAATGGGGTAACACCGGTATTATTTGTCTTCCGAATGTTTTAATAGTAAATACAGCAGTTCCCTTAATTGATTCTGTCCCTGTTTGCGATTTATTTAACGCCAACAATTGCGAAATTTTCTGGAACATAAGCGGGAAAGTTTTTGATGATCAGGACGCTGACTGTGCTGTGGATAATGGTGAAAACGGCTTTAAAAATGTGAAAGTGAAACTGTATGAGAATGGTAATTTGGTTCAGCAAACGTTCACCAGTAATCTTGGTGAGTATACTTTCGATACAGATACCGGTACTTTTTATTACACACTGGATACTGCTATAACTGCATTCTCTATCACATGCCCTGCAACGTTAGGTTATACTTCACTCATTTCCCCTGCTGATTCGTTCGAGGTGGATAAGAATTTTTCTATAGAATGCCCGGCGACTTTTGATATAGGAATTACCGGGATAATTCCGTATGGCGTTTTCAGACCGGGTGACACACTTGGAGTGCGATCCATAGCGGGAGATCTGAGTCATATGGTTGGACTGAATTGTGCCAGCGGGGTTTCCGGAAGCGTACGAATTATTTTAAGCGGACCAGTTACTTATCTTGGTCCTTATGCAGGTGCTTTATCACCTGTGGTTAATGGCGACACCCTTGAGTATGCCATAGCCGATTTCGGGTCAGTGGATATTGAAAATGATTTTGTATTTTTTATTTCAATATTCACATTTGCTAATATTGGGGATCAGTTTTGTATGAGTGCAGAGGTATTACCTGTGACCGGTGATTTTAATCCTGTGAATAATTATTATACTTTTTGTAGTACAATTATCAATAGCTTCGATCCTAACGATAAATTGGTAAATCCCGATGGTATAATTGATACGAGCCAGCATACTTTGAATTACACCATTCGTTTCCAGAATACTGGCAATGCACCGGCACAGCATATTTATATTATTGATACGCTTGATGCTGCAATTGATGAAAGCACGATCCAATTGGTAGCTTACAGTTTTGAACCACTGATTCAGATTAATGGAAATGTAATACGGTTCAATTTTCAGCACATTAATCTTCCCGATAGTGTGAATGATGAACCCAACAGCCATGGGTTTGTACAGTATAACGTCAGGCTAAATGATTCCCTGGCACTGGGCACTGAAATCAGGAATACCGCTTATATTTATTTTGATTTTAATGCACCGATTCAAACAAACACCACTTACAACCAGGTAAATATTGTTTCAGGAGTGGAAGAAGCTCCGGCTACGGGAGCGTTTTTCATATATCCTAACCCAGTTATTTCTGGTCAATCAAGGGAAATCACTATAGTAAATACTTTATCTGAAACCGGACTTTTGAAAATCTATGACCAACAGGGAAGAACAAAGGTCGCTGGCCTCAACATTCCCGCATCTGGCAGAACAACTCTGTATTTGCCTGCCTTACCCGGAGGAATTTATAATTGTGAACTAACAATTGGGGGCATACGTTATTTCTCAAAGCTGACAGTTTTGTAAAGAGATGGTACATCTGTAAAATACCTTACACAAGGTACTTTAAATGTTAATGGCGATTCGATTTAAATTTTATCTTTAGCCGGAATTAACTTATCTAAAAACCCTATGAAAATGAAATCACAACTGATTGCCCTCTTTACCGTATCATCTTTATTTTTTATTGCATGTTCACCGGCCCCCGCACCTGAAAAGCCCAATGCATTAGACATGGACGCCCTGCGTGTAGAAATCCAGGCCATGGAAGATGCTTATTCCGAAGCCGAAAAAGCTAAAAATGCCGATGGTGTTGCTGCCTATTACAGCGATGATGCGGTGAGTTACAGCAGGAACATGGAACCGCTTACTGGTAAGGAAGCAATCAAGAATCGTATTGCTGAGCGGCTGGCAAATGACAGCAGCGGTGTTGTAAATGTGTATAAAGTAGTCGATCTTTTTGCAGAAGGTGATAATGCTGTTGAAATCGGCTCATGGAAAGAGATCAATGCTTCGGGTGAAGAAATTTCTCACGGCCATTATATGAGTTACTTTGAAAAACGTGATGGAAAATATGTGTGCGTTCGTGATATGAATGCCACTTCGATGCCAATGAGTACGAAGAATTAGCAAACTTGAATTGTCCCTTGAACTGTATATTTTTTAGTCGGAGCTTTAAACTTAGGTTTTCACTCCGGATTTTAATTATATAATTAAAGCAAGTTAAATTCCCCGCTCCTTGGGGCGAATAGATAAATTATTGCATTGTTGACACCCCGCTTACTGCGGGATATTCATTAAATTTATACCTTCACTTTTTTTAAAATTGCACATGGGGAAAAATATTATTTATTCATTTCTATGCCTTGCGTTTGCTATTGTAATTGGGGGTGGAGTTTATGAGCACTTAGCTGTAGTTCCCCGCTGGGCGATAGGTCCACCGGCTTCACTCGCTATGTTTCAGGGACCTTACGGTTTGAAGGCTGAGACATTCTGGATGCTGATTCATCCTATTACGTTGCTGTTGTATGTAATTGTTTTAATCATTTCCTGGAAGTCGGCTCGAAGGAAGCCTGTTTTGATAGCGTTTGGTGGATATGTACTTGTACTGGTTATAACAACGGTTTATTTTGTTCCTGAATTAATTGCTATAACCACTACGAATTATTCTTCTCAAATAGACCCTTCACTTACGGAACGTGCAGGTATGTGGGAAATCTTAAGTTTGGTTCGGCTGGGATTTCTTATTTTGCTGTCGATGGTTTTATTTTTAGGAATGGCTAAAGAGGCTCCGCGTAAAATTCGCACGACATGATACTTATCATGTTATGATCTAAAATTTAGCAATAATTTTACAGATGCCTTTAGCAGGAATATCATAATAATTGTTTAGTTTTATTATACAGTGTTATATTTCCTGGGCTAATCTGGCCAGAGGGTGTTCAGCGGTTTGTGCGTTCAGTAAATACCCGCTTTCTCAGTTTCAGTCTTATATACTTTCTGGCAGAGTTATTGACTAACAAGATGAATAACAAAATTCATTACCATGAATAATAAAGTTGTGCATTTTGAAATACCCTGCGATGATCCGGAGAAAACCATGAGTTTTTTTGAAAAAGTATTTGGATGGAAATTTCAAAAATTCGGTAACGAGAATTATTGGTCTGTGGTAACCGGTGATGAGCACGAACCGGGAATCAATGGCGGATTGATGAAAAAAAAGGATCCGCAACAATCTGTTGTTAATTCTATTAATGTGGATGATATAGATGCATCTATTACCAGCATCGAAACTTCAGGAGGTAAGATTGTGGTTCCTAAAATGGCCATTCCAACAGTAGGCTGGCTGGCTTATTTTACCGATCCTGATGGAAATATCCATGGTGTTTACCAGGAGGACAAGACAGCAAAGTAGAAGTACATCTACAAACCTGTATTAACAATTGTTAATTTTAAACCCCATGATCCAGGCCTATGTTTGTATCAGGTTAATTTGATATCAAGTACGACAGTGAACATACAGTAGGTTGTTCTATCCGCAAAACCAAGCGGAAGATTAGCAGAGTATGAGCAGCGGAAATTAAAAACAGAAGAAGTAAATTAAATGTCGGTATATTATTCACAGGATGGAGATAATTCTCCCGTCAAAAAGAAGAGGGACCCAAGCATTAACTGACTTTTTTATTTTGATGACATGAAATTCAGGAAAC
>JALYQW010000019.1 GCA_030855635.1 Bacteroidota bacterium
TGCTCGACGGACGTGGAGCTATCGCTGCTGAATGGAATGAATACCAGGTGGTGCCCGATGAGCAAATGAAAAAGTTAATTTATAACCAGGAAAAAGCTGCGGTTCTTGAAAGTGATTTCAGAATAGCGGTGTCCACCCGGCTAATAACGTACTGGAATACTTCCTACGGCTATAAAAGTGAAAAGCACGTGGTCATTCCCTGTACATTAAATACCGGTTTCAGAGCCTCATCGTTCAGCGATGAGGAATTGATGCAGGAACGCACGTTGATGGAATTCGATGCAGAGGCTATTATCATGGTGTATTCCGGTTCAACCGCAGGATGGCAATCGTTCAATACTCTTGGCAATTTGCTTGGTAATGTTTTACTAAAAGACACTCGCTTTAAACTTCTGTTTTTATCAGGAGAAGACGAGAACATTGCGGGCATGAAAACACGGTTCCCCGGCCAGGTAACCAGTAAATGGGTGAAGCATCATGAAGTTCAAAAAGTTTTGGCAGCCTGTGATTATGGAATTCTCTTTCGCGAAAATAGTGTCACCAACCAGGTAGCCTCACCCACAAAATTTGCTGAATATTTGTCGGCCGGTTTGCCGGTAATCATTTCAGAAAATCTTGGAGATTATTCTGATTTTACAAAAACACATCATTGTGGCATGGTAATAAGTGCACATGACGATATTAATCTTGTAAAAACAACTGCGGCGGAAAAGCAACGTATGATTCAACTTGCCATCGATCATTTTACCAAGCCCTCCTGCAAAAACGAATATGAAAAATTAATTAATTTTATAAATCAAGAATAATATCATGAGCAAAATTTTGATCACCGGTGGAGCCGGTTTCATAGGATCAGCAGTTATAGAACATCTTCAGAAATTTAATCATGAATTGTTTGTGATTGATAATTTATCATTCGGCAACAGGCAATTCATTACTATACCGGATGATAATTTTTTTGAAGAAGATATCCTCAACAAGGAACGGGTAAATGCAATTATCAGCAACATAAAGCCACAAATAATTATTCACCTTGCAGCAATACATTTCATCCCTTATTGCAACGAACATCCTTATGATTCCAGTGATATCAATATCAGGGGAACCATGCACATACTGGACGCTGCCCGCAAAGCAAATGTTGAAAAAATCCTGTTTGCCTCCACCGCAGCTGTTTACCCGATTTACAATGATGCGGTAACAGAAAAACATGAGACCGGCCCGCTTGATATTTATGGCTTGTCAAAACTAACATGTGAACACCTTTGCAACGAGTTTCATCTCATGACCCACATACCTACTGTTGTTTGCAGGTTCTTCAATGCGTTTGGTCCGAATGAAACCAACCCTCACCTGATTCCTGAAATCCAAAAACAGATTTTGGGTGGAAACCGAAAAATAAAATTAGGGAACCTGACTCCAAAGCGTGACTTCATCCATACACACGATATGGCCAGCGCAGTAAAAATCCTTCTTGAAAAAAGCGGAAATGGAATCGACACATTTAACCTTGGCCGGGGAATTGAGTATGCTGTTACCGAAATCGTGGATGCATTTTCAAAAGCGATTGGTGAGCCTATTGAAATTGAAGTGGACCCTGCCCGTGTGCGAAAAGTGGAACGAATGCATTTACTTGCTGATGTTACAAAATTGAAATCATTGGGATGGGAACCAAAAATAAGTATTGAAGAAGGAATTAAGACACTTGTGCAATGAGTTTAAAAAAAGTTGAAGTGCTTTTTTGTACCGATGGTATATTCCCGCATGCTGTGGGTGGTATGCAACGGCATTCGCGTCTGCTGGCAGAACAGCTCGCTGCGATGCAGGACATACAGTTAATTGTAGTGCATCCGCATGAAGGGGTAAGCGTATTCAACAATCCCGCTATAGCGGAAGTGATTGTAAGCCCCGGTAAATCGAGCGGACGCTATCTTATTGATTGCTGGAACTATTCTAAAAAAGTGAATGCAATTACCCAGGCACATCCTCATGCTGTTATTTATTCCCAGGGACTGTCCGTTTGGAATAATATCGCTAAGATAGGAAAGCGGGTAATTGTTAATCCACATGGACTGGAGCCTTATCAATCACTCACCATGCGGGATTACGTTTTAGGTACCCCTTTTCGTTTGATCTTCAACCACCTCTTCAGTAAAGCCGCCCGCGTGGTTTCATTGGGTGGCCGGCTGACCGGTATTTTGCAGAAACTGACTGCTCCCGGAAAGGTGTCTGTATTACCCAATGCCGTGAACGTGCCTGATGCCACTCACCGGGATTTTGATCAAAATAATAAACCCCTTCAGTTTTTGTTTGTCGGAAGGTTTGCCCTTAATAAAGGTATTAATGTGCTGGCACAGGCAGTGAAAGAACTGAACGAGGCTGGTTATTCCGAAAAATTCATTTTTAACCTTGTGGGAAAAGGGCCGTTGTTTGATACTTATACAAAGCAATACGCATTTAAAAATCTGAATTTCCTGGGATTTGCGGATGATGATAAGCTGAATGAATTGTACCGCACCAACGATGTATTTGTGCTTCCTACGCTTTTTGAAGGAATGCCAACCGTAGTGCTGGAAGCAATGGCACATGGGATGCCTATAATCGTAACCGATGTAGGTGCCACACGCGAAATGGTAGATGGAACCAATGGATACATAATAGAGAAAAATGATGTTATTTCCCTCAAAAAAGCTATCCTGGACTACAGCAATTTATCCGCTGCTGAAAAAAAATCGATGTCAGAGGCTTCCTACTCCCGTGTAAAAGATAAATTTACATGGAAAATAGTGGCTGCAAAACATGCTGAATTATTTAGAACACTTAGTGCCACTTTAAAATAAATGTCAGAGTTCCTTAAACGCAATCTCCAGTTTCTTTTTATGCTGGCCATTTGGGTGGCAGCCGGTTGGGTAGCACCTGTTGCCGGAGTTGGCGTGGTGGCACTTTCTGTGATGTTATTGAAAAGGAAAGAAATGTTTGCCGAAATGATTATCGGCCTCATCTTCATTCTGATTCTTTCCGACAGCAGGCAGGACCAACTGGAATTTGCCAAACAGGTGAAGGATATTTATCTCCTTTTGCTCACATTGTTTTACCTCTTCGACCGGAAACAGTTCCAGTTCAAAAATACACTGGTGATTTCTTTCATACCTTTTCTGGCCTGGTCCTTTGCGATGTGTTTCCGGAGCCCTGATATGCTTTTATCATTTCAAAAAACACTCTCCTACGGATTGTTATATCTCATAGTGCCTGCTTATTTCATTAAGGCTTTCCATGAAAAAGGTCCGCAATTTCTAAAGGATTTTATTTTCCTCATAACGATGTTACTCATCGCAGGATTAATATTGATTGTGTTAAATCGTGAATTCGTATACCTTGCGGGAAGGTTTACCGGCGTACTCGGAAATCCTAACGGAATGGGCATCTACTGCGTGCTATTTTTAATGCTTACCATCTGTACGATCATCAAATTCCCTGACCTGTTATCCAAACAGGAGAAAATACTCATTTTTTCACTCATTGCGATCACCGCCATTTTAACCGGTTCTAGAAATACGCTGATGTCAATTATCATTTTTCTCATTTTCACAAAATTTTATAAAATATCCTACTGGTACGGTTTCATGGCCGTTGTGATTGCTATTCTTCTTTACCAGGTTGTATTTGCCAACTTACCCGATATTCTCGAAGCATTAGGATTGGCAAAAGCACTTCGGGCAGAAAATCTGGAAAGCGGATCAGGACGAATTGTTGCCTGGTTGTTTGCATTAAAGGAAATTAATAAAAGTCTCGGATTGTTTTTATTCGGTGGCGGATTTTCCTATGATGAAATGATATATTATGCTAACCGGCATGCCCTTAGTGCACTTGGCCACCAGGGCGGCGTTCACAATACGTATCTTGCTTTGTGGCTGAACACCGGAATTATCGGACTCATACTCTGGTTCATCGGTTTTCTCAGGAATATATTTAAAGCAGTTCCCGTAACTTATACAGCCTTACCATTATTATATACGGTTTTATTCTCTGCCTTTTTTGAAGCCTGGCTCATGGGATCGTTGAATCCTTATCATATTACCATGTTGCTGACCCTTACTGTTACCATTACCAATAGCAGGGATTTTGTGGCAAATGATGCCCAATCGCTGGTGCCCGCTGAAAAACTCAAACCTGCGTGACCAGCCTTCCACAAATGCAACCACCTTTGAAAAAAATACTGGTATTTATTGATTGGTACCTGCCGGGATATAAAGCCGGAGGGCCGATAAAATCTTGCGTGAGTCTTGTGGAACGACTTAAAACGGATTATAATTTCCGGATAGTTACCAGCGATACTGATCTAAATGAAGCAATACCCTATGAAGGTGTTCAACCCGATAAATGGATCACTACTTCAAAAGGAACTGAAGTCTTTTATTGTTCCCGCAGTTTTTTAAGCAAAAAAAATATTGAATCGATTTTGCTCAGCGAGCGGCCGGATATCATTTACCTGAACAGCATGTTTTCAGTTTATTTCACGCTGCTGCCTTTGCTGGCCATCAGGAAACATAAAATTCCCGCCAGGGTTGTAGTGGCACCCAGAGGTATGTTGAGTAAAGGCGCATTGGCATTAAAACCTTTGAAGAAAAAAGTTTTTTTGATGGTTTCAAAATTTATGGGCCTGTTCAACAATGTAACTTTTCATGCTTCCACGCTTATTGAAGTTGATGAAATTAAAGCTGTTTTCGGGCAAAAAGTACGGGTTCAGCATGCGATAAATCTTACACCTGATGTACCTGTTGTGAAAATTGTCAGGAAAAAGGATCCACACCAGTTGAAACTGGTATACGTGGGAAGAATCAGTGAAGTTAAAAACCTGTTGCAATGTCTCAGGGTATTGAAAAAAGCGGATAGCGAAAATCAAATTCTTTTTGATATTTATGGGCCGCATGATAATGAGGATTACCTGGAGTTGTGCAAAAAAGAAATTCAATTGTTGCCTGGAAATATCAAGGCCGTATTAAAAGGACCTTTTGATAATGCAGGCATCACAGCGCTGCTAAAAAATTATCATTTCTTGTTTCTTCTCTCCATGAATGAAAATTATGGCCATGCCATAGTGGAAGGTTTTACGGCAGGTTGCCCGGTAATAATCGGTAACCAAACTCCCTGGAAAAACATGGAAGAAAGAAAATGCGGATGGGATTTGCCGCTTGACCAGGAAGATAAAATAATTAATGCATTAAATACGGCAGCGGCCATGAATCAGCAAACATATGATGAATGGTCAAAGACCGCTTCTGATTTTGCTGTTTCCATTCATGATAATAAAAAAACTATTGAAGATCATCACCGGTTATTCGAAATTACAGTCTGAAGTATGATCAACACAACAATTAAAAACAAATTATGAGTACTGGTGCACCCCGGCAAAAATGTTTATTCCTGTTTACCGAGCTGGCCGGATATATTGTGGCCTGCATGAAAAAACTTGCCGAATCACAGCACGTTGAAGTGCATGTGATCAGGTGGCCGGTTAATGCAGTTGCTCCATTTCGTTTTTCACTGGAGGGAGAAAATTTACATTTTTATGAACGGAAAAATTATACCGAAGCACAATTGCTTGAATTTGCAATAAGCCTTAAACCGGATGTAATTTTTTGCAGTGGGTGGATCGATAAAGGATACAATGCGGTATGCAAACATTTTCATGGAAAAGTGAATACGGTTCTAGGCCTGGATAACCCCTGGAGAAATACGTTCAAACAAAATATCGCTTCTGTAGTCGGTCCTTTTTGGCTGAGAAACTATTTTTCACATTGCTGGGTGCCCGGATCTCCTCAGGAAAAATATGCACTTAAACTGGGCTTCCGGAAATCAACAATTGAATCGGGAATCTATTCCTGTGATTACGATATCTTCCACGAACATTATTTGCAGAACCGGGAAGCAAAGCAAAAAGCTTTCCCTAAAAAAATAATTTTTGTGGGCCGTTACACGAAATTAAAAGGCACCGAAGAATTATGGAAGGCATTTATTGAATTTCAGCAACAACAACCTAATGAATGGGAATTGTGGTGCCTGGGCAAAGGTGAAATGAATGACCAGTTTCCTAAACATGAGAAAATAAAAAACATCGGGTTTGTTCAGCCGACTGACATGCACAAGTATATAGCTGAATGCGGCGTGTTTATTCTGCCAAGCCATTACGAACACTGGGGCGTGGTGGTGCATGAATTTGCTGCTGCCGGATTTCCTGTTATCTGCACCACAACTACCGGGGCTGCCACTGCATTTCTGCAAGATGGTTATAATGGCTATGCGATTCAACCTTATGATGTAAATTCGATGATTGAAATATTCCGCAAAATAAACAACGCTTCCGCGGAATCCCTCGTGGCAATGGGTGACAGCAGCGCGGAAATGGCTTCAATAATTACCCCATTAACGTGGGCTCAGACATTCATGAAATTCATTAAATCAAACTAATATGTGCGGCATTGCAGGCATTTTCGGAATAACTGACCGCCAGAAAGCAGGCGACATGGTGCAACGCATGAACGACAAAATCGCTCACCGCGGACCTGATGATCAGGGTGTGTATGTGGATGATTATGTTGCATTAGGACACCGGCGACTTGCCATACTTGATCTTTCTCCCGCCGGTCATCAGCCTATGCATGATGCAACGGATAGCCTTGAGATTATTTTCAACGGAGAGATTTATAATTTCATGGAGATCCGGGAACTGTTGTTGGATTATCCTTTCAAAACAAAAAGTGATACGGAAGTCATGCTTGCTGCATATTTAAAATGGGGCAAGGAATGTGTGCATCATTTTAACGGTATGTTCGCTTTCGCGATATGGGATAAAAAAAATAAAACGCTTTTTATAGCCCGCGACCGCTTAGGCATAAAACCACTCTATTACTTTAAAGTGGGCAATGTGGTGCTATTCGCATCTGAAATAAGAGCCTTGCTGGAATCAGGTATGGTACCTCGTAAAATCAGTCAGAAAAGTATCGCCGACTATTTCATGTACCAGACAGTTCATGCTCCTGAGACTATCATTGAGAATGTAACTATGCTCATGCCGGGTCACCATCTTACCATTACAACATCCGGCACGACCATTGAAAAATACTGGGATGTAGTAGCCAATCATTCCCGCGCATCACAGGGAAAAACATACCAGGAAGTTTGCAGTGATGTACGTAATTTATTTGAAGCCGCTGTCAAACGCAGGCTCATCAGTGATGTTCCCTTCGGCGCTTTTTTATCAGGAGGAATAGATTCATCTGCTGTAGTAGGTTTGATGAGTAAGGTTCAAAAGCAACCGGTAAAAACATTCAATATTTCATTTGATGAAAGTGAAATGAGTGAGGCAAAATACGCCCGGCAGGTAGCAGAACGGTTTGGAACCGATCATCATGAATTTATGCTGCGCCCTGCCGATTTCCTGCAACAGCTCCCTGCCGCGCTTTCAGCTATGGATCATCCCAGTGGTGATGGTCCGAACTCTTACGTGGTTTCAAAAATCACCAGAGAAAATGGTATTACTATGGCACTTTCCGGCTTGGGCGGCGACGAACTCTTTGCGGGTTATCCTGTGTTTAAAAGAACACAAAGGCTTCAGCAACAACAATGGTTCTGGCAACTGCCAACTCCGTTACGCAACCTGGCCGGTAAAATAATACTTTCCGTAAAGCCTGGTTTTATAGGAGCAAAACTGAATCAACTGATGCTGCTTCCAAAAGGTGACATCATCCATACATTCCCAATCGCCCGACAAATGGCACCACCGGAACATATTGCGAAGTTGCTCAGCTTTCCAATGCCTCCCGATAAGGTAAGCCTGCTTATTAATGAAGCACTTCGCGAAAGCAACGGATTGGGAATTCTCAGTAAAATAAGTGTTGCCGAAATAACTACGTATATGCAGAATGTGTTATTACGTGATACCGATCAAATGAGCATGGCATCTGCACTGGAAGTCAGGGTGCCGTTCCTTGATTATAAACTGGTGGAATATGTTATTGGAATTAATGATGACTTCAAAAATCCCGTCTACCCCAAAAAATTATTGGTAGAAAGCCTGGGTGATTTGTTACCCGATGAAATTGTGCACCGGAAAAAAATGGGGTTCTCATTCCCTTGGGAAAAATGGATCCGTAATGAACTCAAATCATTTTGTGATGAACGAATGCAATCGCTTTCTCGCCGTTCATTCCTGAATGGACCCTTAATACTCGACCGCTGGCAACGATTCCTGAATAATGACCCTTCAGTAAGGTGGCCCGATATATGGACCGGTGTGGTACTTGAAAACTGGTTATTGGAAAATAAGGTGGAAAACTGACGATATTTGCACTATGGAACAACCCAAAACTAATTTATCGGCATTTAATAACGCCTGGTATCAACCGGGTTCGGTTCTAAAGATCGGGCTCTGGCAGATTTTTTCAGCGATTTTTCTTATCAATCATTTATCGGTTATCAGTTCAGTAAAAGTGGCTGTACTTCGTATGTTCGGCGCAAAAATTGGCAAAGGCGTAGTGATCAAACAGGGTGTGCGAATTAAATATCCCTGGTTACTTGAAATTGGTAATAATGTATGGATCGGAGAATGCTGCTGGATTGAAAACCATGCAAAAGTTGTGATAGGTGATAATGTTTGTATTTCACAGGGCGCTATGCTACTGTGCGGAAATCATGATTTTAAAAAATCCACTTTTGATTTGATCATTGGCACTATTGTTTTGGAAGAAGGTGTGTGGATCGGTGCCAGGGCTCTTGTTTGCCCGGGCGTGATTTGTAAATCCCATTCGGTTTTAAGTGTTGATTCCACAGCGAGTGCAACGCTTGAACCCTATACGATTTACAGGGGAAATCCTGCCTTAAAGATTCGTGATCGGGTAATCAGTTAAACTGATGCTGGTTCAGCAGATAGTGTTATAACCCTCTGTAGTTTATAAATTCCTTTTTAAAATGCCCTCTTATTAATTTTAGGAATTATCTTTGTGCTCAGCCCGGTTGCACGATTTCTTTGAACTACCAAATCTTTTTGAATTGAAAATCTCTATTATTACCATAACTTATAACAGTGAACGTACTGTTGAAGAAACTATAAAATCTGTCATTTCACAGGACTTTCCTGATATGGAATACCTGATAGTAGACGGATTATCGAAAGATCAAACACTAAACATAACAGCCCGTTATTCTAAATATATTGATAAAATCATATCTGAAAAAGATAAGGGACTTTATGATGCATTGAATAAAGGAATAAAACTGGCAACAGGCGATGTGATTGGCATGCTGCACAGTGATGATGTGTATGCCAACAACCAGGTTATTTCACGGATTGCGCAACAGTTTGCCATGGATCCTGAAATTGAAGCTGTTTATGCCGACCTGGTTTTTGTCGACCGAAATAATACCGATAAAGTTTTACGCACCTGGAAGGCCGGGGCTTATGAACCTGATGCTTTCAAAAAAGGCTGGATGCCGCCTCATCCCACTTTCTTTGTGAAAAAATCGGTGTACGATCGCCTGGGTGGATTCAATCTTGACCTTAAATTATCAGCTGACTATGAAATGATGCTGCGTTTTATTCATAAGCACCAGATTAAAGTGGCCTATCTTCCTGAGACCATTGTAAAAATGAGAATGGGTGGCATCAGCAATACCAGTTTCTTTGTAAAGCTGAAAGCCAACATGGAAGATAAAATGGCGTGGAAAATTAATGAGATGAAGCCGGGCTTATTTACTACCTTTATAAAGCCGATTAAAAAGTTGAAGCAGTACTTTGATAAAGGGTAGCAAATTTTTAACAGGCAGGTATATCTTTACGGAAGCTTTATTTTTCCATTACAATTTTCTCCACAATAACCGGGAACCACTGCATCTCAAGTTCATTAATTTTTGATGCAATGCTTTCTGCGGTTTCCCCTTTTTCGACTGGAGTTTCAAAACGGGCGATGATTTCTCCTTCATCAAAATTTTCATCCACATAATGAATGGTGATGCCTGTGATTTGTTCACCGGCATTCACTACCGCATTATGAACATGCATCCCATACATGCCTTTTCCGCCAAATTTCGGAAGCAATGCGGGGTGAATGTTGATGATTTTTTTTTCATACTCCTTTATAATAGTTGCAGGCATCAGCTTTAAAAAACCCGCAAGTACAATAAAATCAATTTCCAGGCTTTTTAACAATTTCAATACTTCACCGTTTTCAAATTGACCGGCCGGCATATACATAGAAGGGATGTTCAAAGCACGCATTCTTTCGAAAACAAAAGCATTTTTCCGATCAGAAACCATCATCGCAATTTCAATACCCGTATGCTTTTCAAAATAACGAACCAGGTTTTCGGCATTACTACCTGAACCACTGGCGAAAATGGCTATTTTCTTCATCCCGCAAAGGTAACAGAAACCGTTTTATTGCCCTTTTCACAATATTTCTCTTGTAAACATTCAGTTTGGCTTAGGCCATACCTTAATATATGTCTGAAGATCAAATTATTGACAATAAATTTTGATGATTCAACTATAAATTTGTTACTTTGCGTCCAACTTTAAAATAATACATAAAGCTATGTCAGACATTGCAACACGCGTAAAGGCAATTATTGTTGATAAATTAGGCGTTGACGAAAGTGAAGTACAAACCGAGTCCAGCTTTACTAATGACCTGGGCGCCGATTCTTTGGATACTGTTGAATTGATCATGGAATTCGAAAAGGAATTTAATATTGCTATTCCGGATGATCAGGCTGAGAAAATCAGCACTGTAGGACAAGCCGTTGATTACATTCAGGCAAACGTAAAGTAATCACTTTTTTAGCTGATGAAGCTCAAAAGAGTTGTAGTTACAGGGTTAGGAGCCCTTACCCCACTAGGTAATACTGTTTCAGAATTCTGGGATGGATTGATCAATGGGAAATCAGGAGCCGCGCCAATCACACGGTTCGATGCTTCTAAATTCAAAACCCGGTTTGCATGCGAAGTAAAAAACTTCGATCCCGGCACCATCCTCGACCGCAAAGAAGCCCGCAAACTCGATCTGTTTAGTCAGTTCGGACTTGCTGCTGCTATTCAGGCTGTGGAAGAATCCGGCGTGGTTGCACATCCCTCCTTTAATCCCGACCGTGTTGGCGTGATCTGGGCTGCAGGTATTGGTGGGTTACGCACATTCTGGGATGAGGCTACAAATTTTGCGCTGGGTGATGGAACCCCCAGGTTCAACCCGTTTTTTATCCCAAAAATGATCATTGATATTGCCTCTGGCCATATTTCTATTCGTTATGGTTTAAGAGGACCCAATTATGCTACTGTATCAGCCTGCGCTTCTTCCACCCATGCGCTGAACGACGCGTTCATGCTGATCCGTTTAGGTAAAGCAGATGCCATTGTTGCCGGGGGATCCGAAGCAGCTATCAACGAACCGGCAGTGGGAGGATTTAATGCCATGCATGCCCTTTCAGAAAGAAACGATGACCCTACTACTGCTTCCCGCCCTTTTGATTTAGGACGTGATGGATTTGTTATGGGAGAAGGTGCTGCCGCCGTGGTACTGGAAGAATACGAACATGCCATGGCCAGAGGTGCTACCATATATGCCGAAATGATGGGCGGTGGAATGTCGGCCGATGCTCATCATATTACTGCACCACATCCGGAAGGGCTGGGTGCATTGAATGTTATGAAAAATGCACTCTCAGATGCAGAAATGAATCCTGTTGAAATTGATTATATCAATGTTCACGGGACCTCTACTCCACTGGGTGATATCAGCGAAGTGAAAGCTATTGCCAGTGTATTTGGAGAGCATGCTTATCTACTCAATATCAGTTCCACAAAATCAATGACGGGTCATTTGCTGGGTGCTGCCGGGGCCATTGAATCGGTTGCTTCCATCCTTGCTGTTAAGCACGATATTGTTCCTCCTACAATCAACCACTTTACGGATGATCCGGAATTTGACAAGCGGTTTAACTTTACCTTTAACAAGGCACAACATCGTACGGTAAATGCTGCCCTTAGCAACACTTTTGGTTTTGGGGGCCATAATGCTTCCGTTATCTTCAAGAAATTTAAATAAACCCATTGGACTTTCTCTTACCTTACCGTCTGTTGTTTTCAGGGGAGAAGGAAATGATTCTTTCGCTCAAAAACATTTTGGGATTTTACCCGGGAAATCTTTCAGTATATAAACTTGCATTCTCCCACCGCTCCGCTTCGCCATCAGTAGTAAATGGCATGCAGCTTACCAACGAGCGGCTTGAATACCTGGGCGATGCTATACTGGGAGCCATCGTTGCCGATATGTTGTTTCGACGTTTCCCATTCCGGGATGAAGGCTTTCTGACCGAAATGCGATCAAGGATTGTGAGCCGGGAACATCTAAAAAACCTGGCATTAAAAATTGGTCTCGATAAATATGTAAAAACCAATTCCGGACCCGGTATGTACCGATCCATGTATGGTGATGCGTTTGAAGCACTTATCGGAGCTATTTTTGTTGACAAAGGGTATAAAACCACTGAGAAATTTGTGGTCAACCGCATTTTCAGCCTTCACATTGATTTAAATGAAATAGAAAAGTCAGATACGAATTTCAAAAGTCGCATCATCAATTGGGCGCAGCGAGAAAAAAAGAACCTTGTATTTGAAACCATTGAGGAAGGAACATTGAGCAGGCTCATTAAAGTTAGACTGATGCTTGACGGAGTTGAAATAGCAACAGGTATCGATTTTGTAAAAAAGAAAGCAGAACAAATAGCAGCCCGTATAGCGTGTGAACAACTTGATATTAGAGGGGAAGGTTGACTGTTTTCCTCAATTTATTTTTGCTGATCCCGCAACCTTTTCCCCATTTCATCTTTTTGTTTAAATTTGGAACATGCTTGGGTCCTGAAGCAGGATGCGAAACCATGCTTTCCATCATTACAAAATCCGCAATATGAGTTTTCAATCATTCAGAGTCAATATTATTAAGCACTTAATAGATCTTAATGAGAAATTTTTCTTTGAACGGAACATATTCCGCTTTTACAAGGAAGAATTTAAAACACCCTGCCACGTTGTTGTTGATGTTGGTGCCAACAAAGGACAAAGCATCGACTTTTTTCTAAAATTAAATCCATCCTGTGAAATTTTTGCTCTGGAGCCCAACCCAGTGTTATTCCGGCTACTTCAGAACAAGTATTCGGCCAACAGCCGAATCAAAATATTTAACCTGGGTATCAGCAATCATTCCGGCGAAAAATTATTTTTTGAAAATGTATTTGATTATACATCATCATTTGAGGATCTGAATCCCGATTCGGAATACCTCCGAAGGAAAGCAAAAATCCTGGGCGTAAAACCGGAAAATATCATAAGTAGCCAGTATCCGGTAAACGTTATAACACTTCGTGAATTTATCAGTGAAAATTTACCTTCACGGGAAATAGACATTTTAAAAATTGATACCGAAGGGCACGAATTCTACTGCCTGCAGGGTTTATTTACCGGTGAGGAAACAGCACCCGTAAATTATATACAGATCGAAAATCATAACGATGATATGTACAAAAACCGTGTGCCGTATTCCCAAATCAAGGAGCTGCTGAATAAAAATAATTTTGTCGAATATAAAACTGTGCCACATGGCTTTGGTAACCTTGATGAGGTGGTTTACAAACGAAAATGATAAAGCAAGAGGAAATTACCAGTTTCGATAAAACAGAACGTACCCTTTGCAAAAGTGTGCGTCCTGAAAAATATGATGACATACTCCATATTCGTCAAACACCGGTTATTGCCCGTGGCGCAGGACTAAGTTATTGCAATGCGGGAGTGAGTTCTCAGGGATTGGTTGTGGATATGCGAAGAATGAATAAAATTCTTGCATTTGATTCCAACTCACAAACAATAACCGTTGAAGCCGGAATTTCAGTAGGAGAACTTAATAATTTCTTAATTGCCAGAAATTTTATTTTACCTGTGTTGCCAGGTTATCCCATGATTACTGCAGGTGGATGTATCGCTTTCAACATCCATGGTAAATCACAATTTAAGGTCGGGACATTCGGCGACTGGGTTCGGGAATTAAATGTGTATCATCCTGCTCATGGTGAAATCATGTGCTCACCGCAACATAATAAAGAATTATTTGAACTGACCATTGGCGGCTTCGGACTTACCGGAATTATTTTAAGTGCGAAGCTGGGATTTAAAACGCTGCCGGGAGGCTGTATGCAATCTGAAAAAGTTTTTGTCAAAAATATTTTTGAAGCGGTTAATTACATGCGTGATGCCGAAAACAATTATGAATATGTGTACTCCTGGAATAATCTGAACCTGGGGAAAAATTCCTTTGGACGAGGTGTGGTGTATCTTGAAAAATATGTGGAAGGTAAATCAACAGTTAGTAAGTATACCGATAAAATGCCCCTGAGCTATAAACTTCCTGCACTGCATTCCGATCTAACAGTTACTGCTATGTGCAGTGTTTTTTACCTTCTTGAAAAAATGAAAAGTAAAAAAACAACTCAAGACCTGATGTCGGGAAGCTTCCCGCTCTATAATAAAGAAATATACTACTACCTCTTTGGAAAAAAGGGTTTCCGTGAATACCAGATGCTGATTCCTTATAAAAACTATGAGAATGCATTCATCGAAATTCAGCAACTGATTCAAAAAAAGAAAGTGGCAGTCGCCCTCGGTTCACTGAAACTTTTTAACGGTACTACGCACCAGCTTAGTTTTTCAGGAGAAGGGGTGTGTTTAACTATTGATGTACAGGAAAGCAGCCGCGCCATTGCATTCTTCAAGGAGCTGGATACGATTTGTGTGAAGCACCAAGCAATAGTAAACCTCAGCAAAGATAGCAGGGCAGACCATCAGTTGATCAGTACGTTGTTTGCAGGTTATGATGGGTTCCGGCAAAAAATTAAATCATTTGATCCCGGAAATGCCATTTCCTCCGAATTAAAAACCAGGCTTAAACTCGATTGATGAAACAAACTGCCTGGATTATAGGTGCCAGCACCGGATTGGGAAGACAAACCGCAGAAATGCTGGCTATGAAGGGTGTTCATGTAATCCTTTCAGCCCGCAATCAACGCGACCTCGAGGGGCTTTGCAGTCATATCAGGATCAGCTACCAGGTCGAGGCACATCCTTTCACTCTTGATCTTGCTGAAATTACGGATACTTCCAAAAGCACGCAAATCATCGATGAGTTACTTGCCATGACTGATTTTCCCGATATGTGTTTTGTTTTAGCGGGCTCTATTAATGAAAAAGACGAACACCTGAATGCTATAAATACACTTCAGGTGCTGCTGCAAAATAATTTTACAGGTCCTGTTTATTTAATAAATGAATTGGTGCGCCGGAAAGCAGCTAAACCACTTCGTATCGCAGTGGCCTCTTCTGTTGCTGCGGCAAGGGCACGCGGAAAAAATATTTCATACAGTACGGCAAAAAAAGCACTGGAACAGTATTGTTTCGGATTGATGCATTCACAGGCACACACAAATACCAGCATACAACTTTACCGTTTCGGGTATATGGATACTAATTTAAGTTACGGACAAAAGCTCCCCTTCCCTGCTGCGTCGGTGGAATCCATTGCATCAAAAATCATCAGCTATGCCGGAAAGGGGCCCGGATTGTATTATCTTCCCCGCTTCTGGTTCTGGATTACATTCGTGCTTAACCTGGTTCCATTTGGTATTTACAAAAAATTAAAGTTCTGAGCCATGACAACTCTTGAAAAGAAACCGGATATCACGGTTTTCTTCCCGGTTTACAAAGATGAGCTTACTGTTGCCTCTGTCACTAACAAAGCACTGTCCGTTTGTAGCGAAATTGCAAATGAATTTGAAATTATTATCATTGATGATTGCAGTCCTGACCGATCGGGCGCCATTGCTGATGAACTGGCAGCAAAAAACCCGTTTATCAAGGTAATTCATCACCCCAGCAATCTGGGATATGGCGCAGCCCTGAAATCGGGCTTCCAAAATGCCAAGTATGAATGGATTTGTTTAACAGATGGGGATGATGAATATGATTTGCACGACCTGAAAAGAATGATCAAACTCAAAGATTTTTATGATTTGATTATTACATTCCGTTATAAAAAAATATATTCCAATAAACGGATTTTTATATCCTATATCTACAATAAAGTGTTGCGTTGGTTATTCCGTACCCGTTTCCGGGATATCAGTACCGGAATGCGGTTGGTAAGAAAATCGCTCATTGACGAATTAATAATTACTTCAGACAGCCCTTTTATCGGTGCGGAAATAACCATTAAAAGTATGCTTAAAGGTTACAGGATCGGTGAAATGGGAATTCAAACATTCCCCCGCGAAATCGGTAAGGGCTCTTCAACCAGTTTGAAAAACATAATGAAAACCATTAAGGATATTCGGAGAATGTACTCAGAAATATTTTCCGAGAATTATGATTTGCCATATGAAAGGGGCAGAAGGAAAAAATAAAATAGTTACCGGGCAGGCTCAAAAATTTCCTGCAGAGTAATAAGACACTGTGTGGGTAATTTTTTTCAAAGAGAAAAAAGCATTTTTAGAAAAGTGCCGATCCAATAATTTTAAGCAACCATCACCGCAATTTTCTTTCTCAACCAGTTTATGTCGGCAATTTGTTTAACCTCTTCAATTTGTTTTTGAATTGCTCCGGCCTTCAGCTTGTCTCCATTGACACGAATCAGCCGGGTGGCAAATTTCATCATATTTCTGTAAATGGTTCGTTGGTAATCGGACACAAGTTTGTTCCTGCTTAAAAATATGCGGAATGCAGCAATATGGTAAAAAAATGTTTCCTGGTCGTCCATCTCAAAATAACACTTTAATAAAATGGCACGCATGTCCAACTGGTAATACAAGTCGGTAAACTCCACTTGTTGTAAAAGTGAAAGCGCCTCCCGATATGCCCCGGTGCTGAAATAATAATACGCCAGGTTATACGCATGTGCATTGTTTCTTTCTGATGGGATTAATTCATTACTAAATTCTCCGATAAATTTTTGAACCCATTCCTGCTCACCTGCACGAATTCCGATAACCACCATATTTTTAAAATCCCATTGCGATAAATATGCTCCGTTGTAAATCACTTTGTTGGCCAGTATTATTTTGTAAATGCCAGCCAGTGTTGCAATGTAATGGCTAACTCCCTGATTAATTTTTTTAATGCAATAATTCATCAGGTATTGATACATATCACGCAATTCCGGTTTCTTAAAAACATTTTCATGTGTTCTTAACAACTCACTAAGCGTTCCGAAATGCGTTTCATCGTCCGGGTTGATCAGCGTCATCAAAATACGGTAATAGATGATGATTACCGGTACATCATTAAATATACCGTTTTCAACCAGTTCAATTATTTTTTCCTGCAAAAGAAAATCATGCTCCACCGACATGATATTTTTCAGGTTAACGATCTCGCAAAGCAACTGCAGTTTTTTTGCAACAAAAAAAATATCCAGGTTGCGGGAGATATTCCCTATTGGATTTTGATCACTTCTTTTCTGCCGGGGCAGAAAATGGTTCAGATGAACAAACTCCTTCCGATACGCATGAAAATACGATTCAGCACTTTTATCTGCATCTAAGTATAATTGATTCCCGTCAGACTGATAAAGTGCCAGGTACGCTTTATCTGCCTGCCTTTGCGCCAGAGTAGTTCCCAAAAGATAATTCCCTTCTTCATTATGATCCTCTAAAGCCTTAAATCTTAAATAACTGCAGGCATAACGATACAGGTCGGTTAGAGCATAGCGTAATTTTTTGTCATCATATATTTCGTTGGCAAAAACTGCAATATATAATGCTTTCTTGTTCATTTCCGGGCCCTTGAAATGGGGATGAAAATCCGACAAATAATCATATAACTCCAATGATTTTCCAGGAGGTCCCGCAGCCCCCGACGTTATAAAGCGTTTAAAGTGACGCCATTCAGAACGTGAAAGAGCAGATAATACCGATGTCAGACGCGAGGATGAAATGGCACTCATTCCGACAAATATACTATTTTTTTAAAATACAATAACTTTTGTATTTAATTAATATTCAATACGATGTTTATAATAAAAGTAACTTGAATGGCAAAAATTATATTAAATTACATCCGACAAAAGCCAAATTTTGTATTTTTTAATTAGCTAATCCAGGAATATGTTTGTAACGTGATAAAAAGCCTCTGGCCCATATCTATTAAATTCACTTACCATGAGAAAAATTCTAACCACTTACTCTCAATCACTCAAGGCCGGAACGCTGATAGTGTTCCTGGGGCTGGCCCTGTTTACCAATAGTCTGGCCTCACACATAGCCGGAGCCGAAATTACCTATCAGTGGGTATCCGGCAATACTTACCTGGTGAAATTAGATTACTACCGCGACTGCTCAGGAATTCCGGTGCCTTCTCTGACACTTAATTATCGTTCTTTTTCCTGCGGCATGGGGCCCTATTCCACAGCAATGAATACTTTAGGGTCACCTGTAAATATCACGCCGGTATGCCCTGCATCTGCTGCCAATTCTTCGTGTAACGGTGGCACCCTATATGCAGTTGAAAAAATTTCTTTTGAAGCAACTGTTACGCTCCCGGCCAATTGCAATGACTGGATATTTTATTATACCGAGTGCTGCCGGAATAGCGCTGTTACAAATTTGTCGAACAGTGCTTCGAATGGAAGTTATATTTCCGCCCAACTGAATAACCTGGATGTTCCTTTTAATAATTCAGTGCAATTTGATCAGAGTCCGGTAAATATTATTCCTTCAAATGTTACCACTACCCTGGGCTGGACTACCTACGATGTTGATGGTGATTCAATTATTTATGAACTTGGGCCTGCACTTGACTTTGTCGGTTTCCCATTGTTGATTCCCTATAATACGGGTTATACCTATCTCCAACCTTTTCTGTCATCCACACCAACCACTCTTAATTATGCGAATGGCTTACTAACGGTAACCCCAAACGCTTTACAGGTAGCCGTAGTATGCATGAAAGTTTCTGAATACCGGAATGGCGTTTTTATCGGTTACGTGTACCGCGATTTCCAGATTGCTGTTGTCAACACCAATAACAATGCTCCCTCCCTTACGGGGATGAACGGAACGGCCAATTTTGTGACCAATGGTTGCCCCGGCGATACGATTACATTTGATGTAATCAGCAGTGATCCTGATTCCGGTCAAAACTTATCGCTTGCAATGAATAACATCGGAACAGGAGCGGCACTTAACAATTCAGGCGGAGCATGGCCTGTTGGAACTTTTGCATGGGTTCCTACTGCAGGGGATGTCAGCAGTTCTCCTTATATTTTTAACATCACGGTGAATGATGATTACTGTGATTATTTTGGCACGCAGAGCTTTATATACCAGGTATTTGTAAATGGTTGCAATACCAATGATGTATGGCCGGGTGATGCGAATTCCGATGGCGTAGCAAACCTGTACGATTTGCTTCCTATCGGTATTGCCTACAACGAAAACGGCCCAATCCGGCCTTCAGCTAATCTTAGCTGGACAGCACAACCATCGGCGGACTGGCCTAACAATTTCCTGAGTGGAATCAATCATAAACACGCAGATACGGATGGTGACGGTACCATTAATTTTGCCGACACCACCGCTATTTTCCTCAACTATGGACTGAATCATCCATTACGCATCCAGGAACCTGCGCTGAGTTCTATAGTGGATTTAACGGTTACTGCATCAGCCGATACTGTTGGCTTAATTACAATAGTGAATTTTGATCTCAGTTTCACAACGCCTATTGACAGTATTTACGGCCTTGCATTCAGGTTGTATTTTGATCCGGCAATGATTGACCTTAATTCCATTTCTGTAACCACTCCGGGATCCCTGTTTGGAACTAACGGTGTGGATATGATTAAAATCGATCGTTCAACAGGGATGAATGGATTTGTGGATGTTGCCATAACCAGGATTAATCATACAAATATCACAGGAACAGGTCCTGTAGCCCGGGTGACCATAGTTACAACCGATAATGTTTCAGGGAAAGTTATACTGAATGTGATTCCATTTGATATCCTGGGAATAACCCATACAGAAACTCCGGTAACGGTATATGGCATTGGTGACGCTGTAGTAATCGATCCTAACTTTGTAGGGATAAACGAAATTCACCCCGGTGAGCTAGTCCAATTGTATCCTTCTCCGGCCCGTGATCATATTAATTTCTCATTTATTGGCACGCAAACCGTACATTTTATCAGAGTTTATGATCTTGCAGGCAAGGAGATAATGCAGTTGTTACAGCCATCAAAAAACACAACCATCGAACTGAAAGGACTTTCAGAAGGAACTTACCTGTTAAAGGCAGGAATCGGTGAACATACGGTTAATAAAAAATTTACGATTTTCTAGACTTGTGGTTAGGTCTATTACTTTTCGAATCGCGGCAGTCAGCAATGACTGCCGTTTTTTTGATGGTAAAGCTATTCGTTTCTTTCGAATCAAAGATATTCATTTTGAATTCACTTCCATAACCCCTATAATTGCACTAATGATAAAGGATTATGGCCAACACTCAAGGAGAACTTAAGTTTTTTTCCGGATTTCCCTCCAAAGAAACCCTCCGGCTCCTGCTTGAGTGGCAGGCCTTGTATGCTGAAATTTCATCGGAACAAAAGCGACTCAACACTATAACTGCATCCGAGGCATTAAAACTTCTGGATATTCCGGCAAGGAAACTCACCCAGTATGTTAAAGAAGGATTTATAAAACAAAAACCATCAGGTGAGATTTATAAATACCAGGTGTTACAACTGCTTTTTGAGATCAAGCAGGAAGAACTGTTTCAAAGTATAAAATAAGTACCGAATCGTAATCCTTAAAGTTTTACCAGTCGTTTACCACAAATGGAAGCCCCGTTAACAGTCATAACATAAACACCAATAGGAAAACTATTTAATGTAAATTTTTTTCTCCATCTGCCAGGTTCCGGTGTCCCGGAAAATAATTCCCTAAAGTGACCATTCATTCCATGCTATTTCCGCATATTGAAAGCAATCGTTTGGAAATTTGAGTAATTTCAGGTAATTTTATATTAAATCCCCGAACTATGAAGACATTTGCACTTACTAATTTCATAATTTTTTTTGCAATAATACAGGTATTCGGCTCTTTAAACTGGATTCAAAAACCGGCAATGCCTACAGGTAACCGGGACCGGGCGACCGGATTTACGATTGGCAATACGCTATACGTTGGGACGGGTAATTTTAATTTATCCGGACAAACGGATTTCTGGAAATTCGATATCTCATCACTTGCCTGGACACAAATTGCAAACAGTCCTAATCCCCGGCATGGAGCTACAGGATTTTCATATAATGGAAAAGGATATGTAGCGTGGGGAACAAATTTTAACCCGGTTATATTTTATAATGATGTTTTAGAATATGATCCTGCTTTTAATAGCTGGACTACCAAGTCGTCGGCGCCTACTGCTGCACGTTATGGTGCTTCGGTTTTTGTAATTAATCATAAAGCGTTTCTCGTAGGAGGAAATTTCAATACTGCTGTGGGTCCCTTTTCTGATGAAGTTTGGGAATATAATATCATTAATGATACCTGGCAGTTACGAGCTCCTTACCCCGGTGGTGCTTTATATTATACCACTTCTTTTGCGATCGATAACCTCGGCTATACCGGGGGCGGTGGCATTAAAACAGGTTCCGGATCCTATGTTTTTGAGGATGAATTTTACCGGTATGATCCGGTGATTGATGTTTGGACCAGCTTAGCACCTTACCCAGGTGGTGAATTGAGCGGCATGACTTCCGTGGTTTTCAATCAACGCGCTATTGTAGGAAGTGGCAATTACTCCACCGGGATAACCAGTGGAAATTTCTATGTGTTTGATCCGGCAACCGCTGTGTGGACACCAGGACCCTCCTTACCATCCGGTATGGAACGGAGCTTGGCAGTAGGTTTGAATACACAATCCTCCGGCTTTATTGCAACCGGTATCAATAACGGGACAGGTATGAATGATTTGTGGGAACTTTCTGAATCACTGGGAACAGGAGATATAGCTGCGAACCCGATAGCTGTATATTTTGATGGAGAAGCTATCATCCTGAAAGGAAATACAACGATCAACCAGGTAGAATTATATAATTTAAACGGGCAAAAAATAGGTACTTGGCAAAACACAATTCGTGTGGAGCCAGGAGATATTGCTAACGGTGTGTATATTGTTAATTATACAGAGAACCAACACATTAAAGCTTCGGAAAAAATTTATATCTATAAGTAAACAAAATTGAGGTATACGATTTTAAACCACTCATCAAGTTTAACAAGTATAAGTGTTTTTTAGTCCTTATCTTTACAGGAGAAAATCATTTATATTTCATTGAAATTCTCCCCTTACATACCGCTGGTTATTATTTTCATAATTGTTTTCCCGTATAGCTACCAGGCTCAGGATACAATTTTAATTACCCGAGGCGCTTATTTACAGCAGGTAACGCCTACATCAATAATTATCAGGTGGAGAACAAATATTCCTGTAAATTCCAAAGTGGAATATGGATCGGGGTTAGATTATGATTCAGAAGTAATTCTGAATAAAATCACTACAGAACATGTTATCAACTTAACAAATCTGAATCCGGCCGCTAAATATTTTTATTCTGTTGGTACATCATCAACTAAATTACAAGGCGATTCGCTGAATTATTTTTACACCGCCCCCGATTCCGGCGATGCTCCGTTTACCAGAATATGGGTGACAGGAGATTTCGGGGTTGGTACTTCCAATCAATCAGCTGTCCGCGATGCCTTTGTGAAATTGGATGCTGTTCCCACCAATTTATGGTTATGGTTGGGTGATAATGCCTATAATTCAGGTACTGATCAGCAATATCAGGATTATGTTTTTAACATGTACCCTGATGAGCTTAAACATTTCCCTTTATATCCCTCACCGGGCAATCATGATTATTCGGAACGGGGGTATAATTCAAGAGCATCTTTAACAACCAACTTTCCCTATTTTGACATTTTCACAGTACCTCAAAAAGGTGAGGCAGGAGGAATCGCTTCCCGAACACCGAAATATTATTCGTTTAATTATGGGAACATTCACTGCATCTCACTGGATAGCTACGGAGCTTCCAACAAGCCTGGAAGCCCAATGTACAATTGGCTGGTGGAAGATCTCGCTTCCAACAACAAACTTTGGACAATAATTTATTTTCACCACCCTCCTTTCAGCAAAGGATCACACGACAGTGACAGTGAGCGGGAATTAATTGATATTCGGACACACCTGGTGCCCTTGTTTGAAACGTTTAAGGTAGACCTTGTTTTAAGCGGTCATTCACACAGTAATGAACGCAGCTATTTTATGAGGGGTCATAACGGTCCTTCATATACGTTTGATACTACTATGAAAATGAGTGGTCACATTTCTGAATTTGTTAAAGAATTTCCCTTTGAAGGAACAGTTTATGCGGTTTGTGGTACTTCAGGACAACTACCCGGGAAACAAATGGATGCACCCATGCCCTGCATGCATTTTAATGATTTTACTTCCAATTGTTCCATGGTAATTGATGTTGATAAAAACCAGCTCCGCGCCCGCTTCCTTACTTCAAAAGGAATTATTGCGGATGAGTTTTCTATTATGAAGCACAAACCATCAGTGCCGGCAACCGACAGCACAGCTAGCTGCGAAATCAGTTACCATCCTGCCAGCGGCATTATCTATCTTTCCATGTTCCTTCATAAAAAATCTGATTTTTCAGCTACCCTGCATAGCGCAATGGGCGAGAAAATTTTGGAAATGAAAACACTTCCGAAACCTATGCACGAGGGATATCAGGTGCTGCCAATTTGGATACGGAAAAAGGTGCGGTATGAAGGGACTTATGTGGTTAAAGTTACAATTGGAAATCAACATTTTTCAAAACGGATTTTCGTCAGACCGGAAATAAAATAGCAATTACTACTTTTACTTTAGACTCTGCCTTTTAATCCTATGAGAAAGGAAAATCATATTTTGTATTCAATTCATTGTTAATATTTTAAGTTAAAGTAATTGTCTTAAGTTTATATAGTTATTCCTTTCCGGGATGCTTTTCAAAAAACCGATCTAAACTATAGGTCTGCTAGCTTGTTTTAGACTAAATTTGCTATCTGATGGAATCGTTGAAATTAACCCCTTTTTATTGTGCAGGCCTTACCGGCTACAAGCGACTTCTAACACGGGAAGTTTTTATTGGGGATATCCCTCTGGGAGGAAATCATCCCATCAGGGTGCAATCAATGACCACAACCGATACCATGAACACTTTGGCTACCGTGGAACAAAGTATCAGGATGATTGAGGCAGGTTGCGAGTATGTGAGAATTACAGCCCCAAGTATTAACGAAGCAAAAAATCTTCAGAACATAAAAAATGAGTTGAAAAAAAGGGGATACTCCACTCCAATAATCGCAGACATTCATTTTACACCCAATGCTGCCGAATTAGCTGCACGAATTGTGGAAAAAGTGCGGGTGAATCCGGGAAATTATGCTGACAAAAAGAAGTTTGAAACGCTCTCCTACACAGATGCCAGTTACGAATCGGAACTTGCCCGGATCCGAACACGTTTCACTCCCCTGGTAAAAATTTGCAAAGAATATGGAACCGCAATGCGCATCGGAACCAATCATGGTTCATTGAGCGATCGCATTATGAGTCGTTATGGCGACACTCCAATGGGCATGGTGGAATCTGCACTTGAATTTTTGCGAATCTGTGAAGATGAATCCTATCACAATATCGTCCTTAGCATGAAGTCAAGTAATCCGCAGGTGATGGTGCAGGCTTACCGGTTGCTAATTGTTAAAATGCAGGCTACCGGAATGAATTATCCGCTTCACCTGGGTGTGACAGAAGCCGGCGAAGGCGAAGATGGGCGTATTAAATCTGCTGCCGGTATCGGCACTCTACTGGAAGACGGAATTGGGGATACCATCCGAGTTTCATTAACTGAAGATCCGGAATTTGAAATACCGGTTGCTAAGGCATTAGTCGGCAGGTATAAAAACCGGGAACATCATCAGTTCATTCCTCCGATACGGAATTATGATGAGTTGCCATATTCTCCTTTTGACTATCAGCGCAGGAAGACAACTCCGGTAATTAATTTGGGAGGCTCTAACGTTCCGTGCGTAATCGCAGATTACAGTGAAAAGAATACTATTACCGCTGCATCACTTTTTCCTGTAGGATACAATTATGTAGTTGCAACTGATAAATGGAATCTGAGTGACCAGGCTTGTGATTATATATATTGCGGTGATACCATATTGGATTTTGAAATACCCGGAACATTGGGACTTATTATTAATAACCAGGTATGGAAAAATATAAAAAAACCTGTCAGGTGTTATCCCTTATTTTGCGGAAGTGAGTATTTTCATTCTGATCATAAGTCCTCAGAATTAAATTTTATTGCCATCGACGCCTCTGTAATTTTTAATGAGGAACATAAATTTATTACTACTTTAAGAAATGATAAGACGGTAGTGTTAATTATAGACACCATGAATGATCATGGTATGGCGGAACAACGTAGGTTGCTGATTGAATTAATGCAGCAAGGAGTAACAAATCCTGTTGTAATAAAAAGAAACTACCAGCATCTTTCCGAGAGGGATCTGCAGTTACATGCCTCCACTGATATCGGGGCATTATTACTTGATGGCATGGGTGATGGTCTGTGGATCAAAGCACCGGGCATTGCATCTGAAAAAACTATCAACACTACCGCATTTGGAATACTTCAGGCTACACGCACACGCATTTCAAAAACTGAATACATCAGTTGTCCGTCATGCGGAAGAACATTATTTGATCTGCAGGAAACTACGGCGAAAATCCGATCGCGTACCCATCATCTTAAAGGTTTAAAAATAGGAATTATGGGATGCATCGTAAATGGTCCGGGCGAAATGGCTGATGCCGATTACGGTTATGTGGGTGTTGGAATAGGCAAAATAACGCTATACAAAGGTAAAGAAGTTGTCAAACGGAATATCGATGCTGAAACAGCCGTCGATGAATTAATTGATCTCATCCGCCAGCACGGCGATTGGGTGGATGCAGAAGTAAACTAAAAAAATAAATTTCCAGTCATGTTTCCGTATAATGAATACACTATAAATTTTTAAAAATCTAAATTATGCTAAGCAAGAAAATCGAATCCTTACTGAACCAACAGGTTCAACTGGAAGCTTCCTCCTCACAATATTACCTGGCTATGGCATCATGGGCAGAAGTAAAGGGCTATAACGGGGTTTCCAAATTCCTTTACAAACATGCTGATGAGGAGCGCGCTCATATGCTCAAATTAATTATGTTCGTTAATGAACGCGGAGGACACGGCCTGGTTCCTGCGCTGACTTCACCACCTGCAAATTTCCAAAGCATCCAGGAAGTATTTGAACAAATTCTCAAACATGAAATTCATGTCACTGATGAGATCAATCAATTGGTTGATAGTTGTCTGGCGGAAAAAGATTATACAACTCATAATTTTTTGCAATGGTATGTTTCAGAGCAAATTGAAGAAGAAGCGCTGGCGCGGAATATTCTTGACAAGCTAAACCTGATCGGTAACGATAAAGGTGGTATGTACTTGTTTGACCGCGACTTGCAATCACTCTCAACTTCTGCAGAGAATAAACGGGGACATTAATCCACATGGTCATGTCTCATTGAGTGATGATGCAAATGTTCTAAAGGCATAATAATTGCGGTCTTAAAAGCGTACTACTTATAGCTGATTTAAATAAAACAATATGAATAAATTCCTCATTACCGGGTTAATTTGCCTTCTCTTGGAAGGTTTTTCACCCGTTCTGGCACAAACCGCATCCGGTCGTAAACTGGATGCCCTGCTCCAGATGATTGAATATACTTATGTGGATTCTTCCAACCAGGAAGCATTGACGGAAACAGCCATCACTGCGATTTTAAAAGACCTGGACCCACACTCTGTATACATTCCCGCAAAGGATCTGAAAGAACAAAATGAACCACTCGTAGGCAAATTTGAAGGGGTGGGAATCCAGTTTAATATTTTTGAAGACACCATCATGGTTACTCAAACCATTCCCGGCGGACCTTCCGAAAAAATTGGAATCAGGGCCGGTGACAGGATTGTAAAAATCGACAACGAACTGGTGGCAGGAACAAAAATCGCCAATAGTGATGTCATGAAAAAATTGCGTGGAGATAAAGGCACAAAAGTTACCGTTGCTATTTTCCGCAGAGATGAAAAAAATCTCCTCGATTTTGAAATCACCCGCGATAAAATTCCATTATTCAGCGTTGATGCCGCGTATATGTCAACACCTGAAATCGGATACATTAAGATCAGCCGGTTTGCTGATACTACCGTAGATGAATTCAGGGAAGCGCTTGCCAAGTTAAAAGGGAAAGGAATGACGGCTCTCATTCTTGATTTAACAGGTAACGGTGGCGGCTATCTGAATAGGGCAATCGAACTTGCCGATGAATTTTTGTCGGATAACAAAAAAATAGTTTACACAGAAGGTCGTACCAGTACGAAACAAGAATATTTTTCTTCACCCATCGGTGGTTTTGAAAAAGGAAAACTCATAGTTCTTATTGACGAAGGTTCAGCCTCTGCCAGTGAAATTGTTTCTGGTGCTGTTCAGGACTGGGACCGGGGACTCATTATTGGTCGCCGTTCGTTTGCAAAAGGACTAGTGCAAAAACCCTTTCCGTTACCGGATGGTTCAGCAGTACGCCTCACTGTTGCACGCTATTATACGCCATCGGGCAGATGCATACAGAAATCTTATCAGGAAGGTGATGAAGAATATGAAATGGATCTTTCCAACCGTTTTAAACACGGAGAATTGTATAATGCTGACAGCATCAAGTTTGATGATTCATTGAAATTTTATACTCAGGCAAAACGAATCGTTTATGGTGGCGGTGGAATCATGCCTGATATCTTTGTTCCCCTTGATACATCCATGAACAGCAAATACCACAATGATTTGGTGAGAAAATCGGTGATGTATGAATTCGCACTCAGCTATACTGATAACAACCGTAAACAATTAATGACCAAATACCCTGACATCGTCGCTTTCCGTAATAATTTTTTAGTAGATGATAAATTAATAAACGACGTTATTGCTTATGGAGATAAAAAAGGTGTTGTTAAAGACAGTGCGGGACTTGCAACTTCTTATAAACTTTTGCAGGTTCAATTGAAAGCCCTTATTGCAAGAGATCTTTGGAATACGGATGCCTATTGGCAGGTGATTAATGATATCAATCCTTTTTACAGTAAGGCAATGGAATCAATGAAAAATGACACATTTGACAGGCTGAAAATTGCGGAAAAATAATCTGCGTAAGCTACATCAATACAAAAAGTCGGCTTCGGTCGGCTTTTTGTATTTAATGCGTTTCTTAATTTGAATGAATATCCCCACCGCAAGCAGCGGGGTATCAACAATGCAATAATTTATCTATTCGTCCCAAGGAGCGGGGAATTTAACAACATGATATCCACAAATCCTAGCCTGTCAAGCCATCAAAATCCCTCATGAGGTTCCATATCCATCACTCTGAAAAGGTGCAATAAATACGGAAACAATGCATCCATGCTTTCTTCTGCTCCGCGTGTTGAACCGGGTAATGCTATTACGAGTGTTCTTCCAATTAAACCGGCCAGACTTCTTGACAACATTGCATAGGGCATGTGTTCCATACCGTAGCTCCTGGCAGCTTCCGCAATTCCAGGAATTTCACGGTCAAGCATAGGACGTATAGCCTCAGGCGTTACATCGCGTTTGGACAATCCCGTACCTCCCGTTATGATAATAAGATCTGTTTTGTTATGACACAACATTTTTACTTTATCCTGAATGCCAATTATTTCATCCTGAATGATACTGTAGTCGGAAACAGCTACCTGATATTTTTTTAGTTTCTCTATTATGGCCTTACCGGCGAAATCCTCTTTCTTCCCGGCCGAAATGCTATCTGAACAAACAATCACTGCGCCGGATACCCTTCGGCTCAGGACCTCATTATACTGCGACTTACCGCCTTTCTTTCGCAACAACCGGATTGCTGTAATTTCAATTTCTTTATCAATAGGTTTTAGCATGTCGTACATCGTTAAAGCTACAACCGATGCTCCATGCATGGCTTCCACTTCAACTCCGGTTTTATAAACAGTGTGTACCTCTACTTCCACATGAATTTCAAGTCCTTTAATGTGATGACGCACTTCTGTAAACTCCACCGGCAGCGGGTGGCAATCCGGAATCATATCACTGGTACGTTTAACACCAAACAATCCTGCTATCCTGCTTGCCTCTATTACGTCACCCTTAGGAACAGTTTTACTTTTGATCGCATCAATTGTTTCCTGCCTGCCGACTTTCAAAATTGCCAGCGCGACTGCAATGCGATGCGTTTTGATTTTATTGGTGATATTTATCATTACAAAGGAGTACCATTACAAAATAAATTATCAAAAACTCATTTGATATTTTCAATCAAATAAAAGAATTGTTTTGCGGGAGATGTCAACGGAATCTGAATATGTAATACAATTCCTAAACCGGCTCTGTTTTATATTTCCCTTTACTTTTCCTGATATTAACAGCAACAACTTTATATTCAGGGCACATTGCTTCACTGTCACTGATACTGGATGTCAGGTCATTCATACGTACATCCGGAAAGTGGAAAGTGGAAGAAAGTACTCCAGGCCGTACTTCATCTGTAATTTTCGCTTTAACATCAATTTTGCCCCGGGCAGAAATAATACACACCATATCCCCATCATCAATAAAATGCTTTTGCGCATCTTCAGGATGGATCAATAATACATCGTCAGTAATAATTTCAACGTTCCCCGTTCTTCGGGTCATGGTACCGCAATTGTAATGTTCCAATTCCCTGTTTGTAGTCAGTATATATGGAAATTCCTGCCCATGGTTAACGATCTCTTCTGATTCTTTCCACGTAGCTACCTGGAATTTTCCTTTCCCTCGCTTAAAGGTGTCAATGTGCAGAATTTCTGTATCACTTCCATCAGGCAATACGGGCCATTGCTTTCCGTTGTCACCGAGTTCATCCCACTTCACGCCTGCAAAGAAGGGTACGATTCCGGCAATTTCTTCCAATAATGTTTTGGGATCATAAGGTGCCTGGGCATACCCCATGCGGTTCATGATCTCTACTATAATTTGGCCGTCAGATTTGGTGCCTTCAATAGGATCCACAACACTTTGTACTTTTTGGATCCTGCGTTCGCCATTGGTAAATGTGCCGCTCTTTTCGAGGAACGACGCTGCCGGTAAAATCACGTGAGCCATTTTTGCTGTTTCGGTCATAAAAAGTTCCTGCACTACCAAAAGATCCAGGTTGTTCATTGCTTTTATCACGTGCTGCGTGTTTGGATCAGTTTGCACATTATCCTCACCCATCAACCACAAAGCTTTCAGTTTACCGTCGATTGAAGCATCATACATTTCAGGAATTTTCATTCCTTTCCCCATAGGAATGGGAACCTTATAAAATGATGTATATTTTTTATTGATCTCAGGATCATAACTGTCAAGATAACCTGCTCCCTGGTGAGGCTGGCAACCCATATCGGCAGCTCCCTGCACATTATTCTGCCCCCGTAATGGATTTACTCCCACTCCACGCCTACCGATGTTACCGGTTATCATAGCAAGGTCAGCGATAAGCATCACTGTATAGGTGCCCTGTGAATGTTCTGTAACACCGAGTCCGTGAAATGACATGGCATTAGGCGCATTCGCGTAAGCCATAGCTGCTTTTCTTGCAAGACTCCTGTCAACACCGGTAATTTTTTCCAGTTCACTCACATCCAATTGAAGGATGTGCTTTTTAAAATCCTCATACCCTTCTGTACGGCTTTCAATAAAATTTTTGTCATCGAGGCCTTCTGAAACAATAAAATATAAAAGCATGTTTAGCATGGCCACATTGGTTCCGGGCTTTAATTGCAAATGATACGTTGCGTACCGGGCTATTTCCGTTCTGCGGGGATCAATAACGATTGTGGTTTTACCTCTTACTGCATGCTGCTTTAATTTAGCACCGGTAACCGGATGCGCATCCGTAGGATTGGCACCGATGACCATGATACAATCAGTAAACTTCAGATCAATAATGGAATTGGTAGCAGCACCGGTACCAAATGTGCGCTGCATTCCCAGGGCTGTAGGAGAATGACAAACACGGGCACAACTGTCAATATTATTGGTTCCGATAACTGCCCGGATAAATTTCTGCATCAGGTAATTTTCCTCGTTGGTACAACGGGCTGAAGAAATTCCACCAATGGCATCGGGCCCATAAGAATTTTTTATTGTGGTGAGTTTCTCTGCAATAAAATCATAAGCTTCGTCCCAGGTAGCAGGCACAAACTCACCATTACGTTTTATTAACGGTGTGCGCAAACGATCAGGATGATTATAAAAAGAAAAAGCGAAACGTCCTTTCAAACACGTATGGCCCTGGTTGACTACTGCATCAAAAGGTGCCTGTATCGATTTGACTTTTCCATTAGTAACTGCAACATCCAGATTGCAACCTACTCCACAATATGTACATACAGTTCGAACCTTTTTATCAACGGCTATTGACTTGGATTCAAAAACATCACTGATAGCAGATGTGGGACATGCCTGTGCGCAAGCACCACAACTCACGCAATCAGAATTAAAAAAATTATTGTCAAAACTTTTTATGATATGGCTGTCGAAACCTCGGCCGGCCATGCTTAAAACAAATTCTCCCTGTACCTCATCACATGCCCGCACACAACGTCCGCAATTAATGCATTTGGCAAAATCGGAAGTCATATAAGGATGACTGCGATCCTTTTCATAATGCAAGTGATTTTTACCTTCGGGATAACGAACATCCCGTATTCCTACACGGGCTGCAACTGTTTGCAGCTCACAATTATTATTTACTTCGCAAGTAAGACAATCAAGCGGGTGATCGGTTAAAACCAGTTCAATGATGTTACGACGCAAACGTTTGATCCTGTCGGAATCGGTATAAATATATGAATCCGCCAAAACAGGTGTATGACAGGAAGCTTGTGCTTTGGCAGGGCCATCTTTAACAAGTGCCACATCAACACTGCAAACGCGACAGGCACCAAATGGATCCAGATTGGGTGCATCACATAAAGTTGGAACAAAATCTTTTCCGAAATAACGCCTGACAAAACTCAGGATAGTATCACCATCCTTAATTTCATAGGCTTTATCATTTATAAAGGCTGTCTTCACCATATCAATTAAAATTTATTTAACGCCATACCTAAAATTACTTTTTAAAATACGGCTTTAACTCTTCATCAAAATAATTTAATGCATTCTTTATTGGTAATGGCAAGCCACCACCTAATGCACATAAAGAACCGGCTTCCATTGTTTCCAGTAAATCATCCACCAGCATCCTGTCAAGTCTGTAATCAGTTGTTCGTGCCCTGTCTATCATTTCATATCCTCGTACTGATCCGATCCTGCATGGAAAACATTTTCCACAACTTTCATGCGCGGTAAAACGAAAGAGGTGCTCCAGGTAGGCAATTAACGGGAAATCGGTTGGGATACATACTATGGATGCGTGACCGAGAAGAAACCCTTCTTTTGCGAAAGAATCAAAATCGACGGTCAGATTATCTATTTTACTTATAGGAACAAGTCCGCCAAGCGGCCCACCTATATGCATCGCTTTGACCGGTGACCGGAAACCTCCTCCAAGTTCATCGATTACTTTCCGCAAAGGAGTTCCCATATCAACTTCATATATTCCCGGCCGGTTAAAATAACCGTCCAGTGAAATTAGCTTTGTTCCTGTTGATTTAGTAGTACCGATCGCAGCAAATGCCTTTCCACCATTCTTGATAATAAAGGGTAGATTGGCGAGTGTTTCAACATTATTCACAACTGTTGGTTTATTGAACAAACCCATCTGAGTTGGATACGGTGGACGCGTTCTAACCTCCGGCCTTTGTCCTTCAATGGATGACAGCAATGCGGTTTCCTCGCCGCATATATAAGCTCCCTGCGCTTTTATAATTTTAAATTCGAAATCAAAGCCGGAATTCCTGATATTTTTTCCAATTAAACCTTCATCCCTTAAGATCTCAATAGCAGCAGCAATAATTGCTATCGATTCAGGATATTCTCCCCTGATGTAAACCACTCCATAGGAAGCTCCGGTAATAAAACCTGATAACATCATGCCCATCAGCAATGCATGAGGCCGCTCTTCCATAATATAACGATCAGAATATGCACCGGGATCACCTTCATCGGCATTACAAACAATAAACTTTGTAAAACCTTTAACATTCTTGCAAGACTCCAATTTAAATGCCATTGAAAATCCTGCACCTCCGCGACCCCGCAATCCGGAAAGTTTTAGTTCTTCCAGAAGTGCAACCGGATTTGTTGTCAGTGCATTTTCAAAAATTGAATAATAATCCTTTACGGAACTAAATGGCGCCATAATAACCGGCGTACCCATATAACCGGTATTATACTTTTCAGATGTGAACTTAGTTTGATTATTTATTGCTGTAATGTCTTCAATATCTGCACCGGAATAATTATGTCCATTAACATGAAAAGCACTGTTTTCATGACATCGTCCCAGGCAACACATTTCTCCAATTTCATTTTCTGTGAAATGCTTTTTGAGTTTATTCAATAGTGTAGGTTGTGTTCCTGCCGTCATACAGGCACTGCCGTTACACACATACACTTTCTTACCCTGGTTTTCAGGCTTTAGGAAGTCATAAAAAGAAACGGTGCCATACACAGACGATTTCCCTACCAGGAATTCTTCCCTAAGATGCTCCATGTCGCTTTCGGAGGGCGTACCGTTCGCCAAAGCAGCGTTCCCCAATTCTTCGAAGAGATTTTTTCGGAGCCCTTTACGACCTGATAACTCGCTTAAATTTTTAGACATAATATTTTACCGGTTTACCCGGGCGGTTTCATGTTTTTGAATGATGCGTTCAGGATGCGCATAAATAGTTAATTTGTTATTCCTGCAGAAGGCCATAAGCGTCATGCCTGCTTCGCTGGCATTTTCAACAGCAAGTGTTGAAGGCGCAGAAACCGAAGCTATGAAGGGGATGCCTGCAGAGAGCGCCTTATTCACAATCTCATAGCTGATACGTCCGCTAACAGTAAGAATCCGTGCGGCATCAAGTAAATTTTTCCGTATCAAGCTGCCTATGACCTTGTCAACCGCATTATGCCGGCCAATATCTTCACGGAGGTCGAGTAACTTTCCATCCAGCGTAAAAGCTGCTGAGGCGTGGGTGCCACCCGATTGCTGAAACATTTTTTGATGCAAACTCATTGTTTCAAACATGCCGGCAATTAACGAAGGGTCTAATAATCCACTTTCCGTAATCGTATTTTTACTGATTGTATCTTCAAACGAAGTTCTGCCACAGAGACCGCATGAAGATGCTGAAATCAGATTTCGCGAACCCGCAAAGTCTTTCAGAATTTTTCCCTGGGGAATACTCACATTTACAGATGTCACATATCCCTGAGCGTTAGTTCCGGTAATATCAATCACAGGCGGTTCATCAGTATCTCTAAAAACTTCTTCCGAATAAAGTAAACCTGTAATCAACTCCACTTCAAAACCGGGGGTTCGCATAGTAACTGTAAATGGTTCTCCATTTATAGCGATGGAGAGTGATTCTTCAATAGCCAATATGTCATCTACCCTGGAAAATTTTCCATTGTTGTAAAAAAGTCCGGGATAGAGATCATTTGCCATTTGTGTTTCTTAAAATGCCGGTTATGCAGCATTGATGATGATAGCTTGAGATGTAATTTTTTCCCTTCGAACGAATTAATTAGTATTAAGAGAGGCCGGTAATATTTCCTTCATTATCAATATCCATTCCTTCAGAAGCAGGGATTGCAGGAAGCCCGGGCATACGCATCATTTCTCCCAATATAGGTACAATGAAACCCGCTCCGGCAGCCAGTTCAAATTCCCTTACATTCACGGTAAAATTGGTCGGTCTTCCGATTTTATGTTCATTATCAGAAAACGATTTTTGTGTTTTGGCAACACAAACCGGGAGATTATTAAATCCCAGGTTAATGAATTCTTTTAATTGAGTTTTTGCTTTTGCAGAATAGGTTACATCGTCAGCACCATAAATTTCCGTAGCTATTTTCTTAATTTTTTCTTCCACAGGCATGTTCCAATCGTAGAGTGGTTGATACTTATTTACACCACTTTCAATAACATCCACAACAGCCTGTGCCAGCTCTTTTGTCCCTTCACCGCCATGACCCCATCCTTTCGATATAACAGCTTTCACACCCGATTTTGCACATTCACTAATAATAAAATTTACTTCTTCATCGGAATCTGAAAAGAAACTATTGATTGCCACAACAGGAGTCAGTCCGAATTTTTTGCAATTCTCGATATGCTTTGCCAGGTTTGCAAACCCTTTCTCAATATAATTCATGTTCGGGGTGTTGTACTCTTCCTTTTTTGCTCCGCCATGATGACGCAATGCCCTTACAGTTACAACCAATACCAGCGCTTTTGGTTTCAATCCTCCAACGGGACATTTAATGTCGAGAAATTTCTCAGCACCCAGGTCAGCTCCAAATCCTGCTTCAGTAACCACATAATCACAAAGTGAGAGACCTGTTTTTGTGGCAATTATGGAATTCGTTCCCTGAGCAATATTTGCAAAAGGGCCGCCATGAATTATAGCAGGATTGCCCTCCAGTGTTTGCACCAGGTTAGGCAGTATGGCATCACGAAGCAAGAGTGCCATGGCCCCCTCCGCCTTGAGGTCACGCGCGTAAATTGGTTTCTTCTCGAATGTATATCCAATAAAAATATTGCCCAGCCTTTTTTTCAGATCATTAAAATCTTTCGATAAACATATTATTGCCATAACTTCCGAAGCAGCGGTGATGTTAAAGCCATCTTCACGTGGAATTCCGTTCGAGCTGCCACCAATTCCAATAATGATATGACGAAGCGCGCGGTCATTCATATCCATCACGCGTTTCCATACGATTGTTCTTGGATCAATATTCAAATTGCGATTTTTGCTTTGAATATTATTATCGATAAGTGCGGCCAGTAAATTATTTGCTTTTTCGATTGCTGAAAAATCACCTGTGAAATGAAGATTAATATCCACCATGGGTATCACCTGAGAGTAACCACCTCCTGCGGCACCGCCTTTCATACCAAACACGGGACCCAGGGAAGGCTCCCGCAAAACCACCATCGCATTTTTACCAATTTTATTTAAACCGTCAGTGAGGCCAATCGATACCGTTGTTTTTCCTTCACCGGCCGGTGTTGGGTTAATGGCAGAAACCAGGATGAGATTTGAATCGGCAATTTTTTTTTCATCAATTAATGATAATGGCAATTTAGCTTTATACTTCCCGTATTGTTCCAGCAATTCAGGATCTATGTTGAGTCGTTTCGCGATTTGGATTATAGGCTTTATATCCGCAGTAGTGGCAATTTCCAGGTCGGTTAATGTTTCGGTTGTAATCATTTAGATTTAGTTGTTATTTTTCCAGGTATGTGTTTGGTCACTTAAAATTTCTTTCCCCCACACGGGTACTTTCTTTTTAATTTCTTCCACTACATAAGAACAGGCCTCAATAGCCTCGGCCCTGTGCTTTGATGAGGTGAAAACAAATAATGAAATTTCGCCCGCTCCTACTCGTCCCACGCTATGATAAATGTGCATGCAAGATAATTGAAATTTTGAGAATGTTTCTTCACGGATGGCATGTATAACGGCTTCGGCCATCTCCCTGTAACAACTGTATTCAATGGCTTCAACAATACCATTTTCATGTGCATCGGCACGCACCTGTCCCAGAAAGATGCTGTGAGCCCCAATACCATGCATACTGCTATGTTTTTCAATACTTTCAGCTATTTTTCCAGGAAGAATAGGACCCTGTACAAATGCGTCTTTATGCTTTTTGTTGTCCATTTTTAGACTTTTTCCCGGTCCAACCAGGCATTAATTCCTCCCTCGAGGCTCATTACATTGCGAAAACCAGCAGCTTGCAGCAACTTTACAGCCATTTCACTTCGCTTACCACCGGCACATATCACAACTGTGGTTTTCGATTTCTCCAGTTCCTCTAACCTGGCAGTAAGCTCATAAAGCGGAATCGGAATGGTTGCCACGCGGGCCAAACCGGTGACCTCCCACTCTTCCCGAACATCAATAACCTGAATGGGAGATCCCTTGTTTATTAACTCGTCAAAATGAAAACTATCAATTTTACTGGACCGTGGAGACCCATCCAAACCAGGCTCATAATCAACCAATTCCAATTCATTCCAGTTCGAAGTCGGGCCTTTTGAGGGAGCATTGATACCGGTTATTTCCACAATATTAAAACTCAGATTCAGGCTGTCGACAATCAAAAGTTTCCCCGCAAGGGTATTGCCAGCCCCTGTAATAAGTTTTATGGTTTCAATGGCCTGCATAGTTCCTATCATTCCTGCAACTGGACCAGCAACACCCGATTCATCACAATCGGTTACCGAGCCCGGTTGTGGCGGAGCGGGGAAAACATCCCGATAAACCGGTGACCTTGTTCCATCTTTGAGCAACTGATTGAACACAGCAACCTGACCGCTGAATTTATACAGAGATCCAAACACCCAGGGTTTTTCGGCCAGCACACATCCATCATTAATAAGATAACGGGTGGAAAAATTATCTGTCCCGTCAACAATTAAATCATATTCCGAAAATACTTTTCGTATATTCTTAACTGTTAGTCGTTCATTAATGGCATTTACAATAATAAAGGGATTTATAATTTTTAGTTTCTCAGCAGCACACATTGCTTTGCTTTTTCCTTTGTCGGCTTCATTAAATAAAATTTGCCGATGCAGGTTTGATGCGGACACTACATCAAAATCCATGACACCCAAAGTACCCACTCCGGCACCTGCCAGGTAATGGAGGACAGGGCAACCTAAACCTCCTGCACCGACAACCAGCACTCTTGCCAGTTTCAACTTTTCCTGTCCGGCTGATCCAATCTCCTTCAAAAGTAATTGACGGGTGTACCGTTCCTTTTCCTGTAAGCTAAGGCTCATGATTTATTAATGCTAATTAATTCCTCCAAAGTATTTATATTCCTGAAAGGATTAGATTCCGGTAAAAACAGTCCTGTAAAATCAACCTTTTTTACACGAACGAGTGAGATCAGGTCTTGCAATTTAAAATTGTTTTCAGCCAATTGTTTTTCTATGTGCGTCAGACACGACTTGTTATAAAATGCGCAAAGAGGTTCCGGTGAATTATTTTGGTATGCAACAACAGCATCTTCCTCATCGGGTTCATTCAGCATCTTTTCTATAACATGAGTAGTCATGAAAGGCATATCACAGGCAATAAAAAAATTCCACGGTGTAGCAGAATAAGTTAAACCGGTATAAATGCCGCCTACCGGTCCCTTGCCGGGAATCAAATCCTCATAAACCGGGAATCCAAACTTCGTATAGGCGGGATTGTTAGCAATAATAAAAACGTCTTGGAATACAGGTGCTACCAGATCCAGGACATGACGAACCAGAGCTTTATCTTTGTATAATGCAAGACCTTTTTCCGTTCCCATCCTGGAACTTTTCCCTCCACAGAGAATGAAGGCAGTTTTGTGATGCGTTACATTCATTTCAATCACTCTAAGTTATGGATTTTATTCGATAAAAGGTCAGAATTCTCATCAGAAAATGACCAGCTTAAGGCCGGCAATTATAAGCAACACACCCAATATGTGTTTCAGAGTGCCGGAGGAGGCTTTCCTGCTTCCGACTCCGGATCCGATCAGGCCCCCAGCAATAGCAAGTATACACCACACCAGCAATTCAGGGTGAAATTCAATTCCGCTTATTGCCAATCCCCCTATCCCCGTAAGAGAATTTACGAAAATAAATAACGCCGACATAAGGGCCGTTTGCCGGATGTCAGACCATCCCAACATAATTAACAACGGACTGAGAAGTATTCCCCCGCCGATACCAATAACACCTGACAACAATCCGATGCCGATTCCAAAAATAACTGCGGGCAAAAATCGTGGCGCATTCACAATTTGATTCTCAGATTTGAAAAAACCAAACATTTTGAAGGCAGGTATCAGTAGTAAGACACCTAACAGCTGTTTGTATAATGACACATCCAATGAAATAAGGGAGCCGGCAAAAGTGGCTGGGATGCTTCCTAAGATCAGCCAGAAAAATAATTTTTTCTGCAGTATTTCTTGCCGCGAATATTGCCACCATGCGATTAATGAAACAAATAAATTAAGCACCAAAGCAGTAGGTCGCATAACATCGGGTGCAAAATGAAACAAACCCATCAATGCAAGATATCCACTGGCGCCTCCATGGCCCACACTCGAATAAAGAACAGCTACGATAAATAGCAATACCAGAAACAGGATAGCATCCGGGTTCAATTTATTTGCGTTTGATTATGAATCTGTCAATAGGATAGTGCATTACCAAAAAGCTTTTAGATCATATGAACCTCTACAATATCTCCCTCGTTAATGTTTTCGGTTGTTTCACCTAGCATAATAAAACAATTTGCTTCAACAAATGATTTTACGTTATACGATTCCTGTGCCGGCAAAGGCAAAACGGTTCTGTAATCCGTATAGGCTTTGAGAAACTGGGTAAGTCCCGACTTTTTACTGTATGATTTCGAAAGGGGAAGTTGCAATGTAAAAGCTTTTCTTTGCGGATGGTTTTGATAGCCTTGCAAAGCTGGTCTCACAAATTCATAATAACAGGAAATTACAGAAGCAGGATTACCGGGTAATCCGAAAATATATTTGCCCGATTTACTGCCAAAATAAAGCGGCTTGCCAGGTTTTTGTTTTACCTTATAAAATAATGTTCTCACCCGCTCTGCAGCCATGACTTTACCCACAAAATCGTAATCCCCTTCAGAAATTCCACCGGTGAAAAGTATAAAATCATGACGTGTACATGCTTTTTGAAATGCCTTCCTGGTGGAATCAAACGTATCATTCGCGGTATATACTTTCACATTCCTGATACCATCTGTTCTTAACAATGCATTTAAAGTAATAGAGTTCGATTCAAAAATTTGTCCGGGCAATAATTTCTTTCCCGGGGAAACCAATTCATTTCCGGTAACAATAATAGCAACATCCGGTAAACTAAAAACTTTCAAACGGGCTACCCCGAGAGCAGCGATAAAACTAATCGAACCGGGATTCAAATACGTGCCTTTCTCAACAGCTGTTACTCCCTTTTTTATTTGAGAACCTGCTTTACGGATGTTGGCTCCTTTAAACAGTTTTTCATCGCGCACCAACAATTGATCTTCTTTTAAAAAAATTCTTTCCTGCATTACAACCGTATCCGCACCATCCGGAATAGCTGCTCCGGTAAAAATCCGTATTGCCTCACCACTCTTCAATCGGCCATTAAAATTTTTCCCGGCGGAAGCCTCTCCTTTAGTAAAAACAGGTTTGCCCTTTTTATAATCATCAAATTGAAAGGCATAACCATCCATTGCTGAATTATCGAATAAAGGCGAAGGATAAGGAGATTTAACAGTCTGCGCCAATACATAGCCAAAAGCATCAGCTGTTTCCATATCAATAATTTTCCCCGTCCTGATAGTCCGTCTGATGGCATCATGCGCTTCCTGAACAGAAACTAAATAATTTTTGGTCACGTGAAAATGAAATATAACTACTGTTAACAGAAAATATAAACGACTTGCAAAACACTCATCCACCAATTCCCATCATGCTTCTTTTTGCAGAAGCTGTTTCCGTTAATCCCCATGATGTTTCTGTATTACCACCCAGTTTAAAATGTTTGGCTTTCAAATTATCACGAATCAACGCTACCAGGTCCTGGCCTGCACGCAATGGGGTAAGTAAATCGATTTCGGATTTTGCGAATAAACAATTTCTCATTTTACCATCGGATGTTAATCGCAGCCTGTTACATCCGCTGCAAAATGGTTCACTCATCGTGCTGATTACAGCGAAAGTTCCTTTATGACCGGGGACACTGTATTTTTTTGTTGTATCATTAGGATGATCTTCGAGTTTGATAATGTTATCATACCTGTGATGAATTGTTTGGAGAATATCCTCATAGGTAATCACTTTTTCCGGTTTCCATTGATTCCCCGGAAAGGGCATGAATTCGATAAAACGTATGTGCACAGGTGCATCCTTTGTCCATGCTACAAAATCATTGATCTCACTTTCATTATATCCATTCATCACTACCACATTTACTTTAACATGATAGGCATTTTCAATGAGGAGGTTTATATTTGAAAATACTTTATCGAATTCATCACGGTGGGTCAGTTTGAAAAAAGTTTCCCGTTTAAGTGAGTCCAGGCTTACATTTACTGAACGAATTCCTGCGTTATAAAAACTACGGATAAATGAATCAATACGTGAACCGTTTGTAGTGATAGCCAGTTTGACAGGCAGTTCTCCAAGTCGCTCCATGATAATTCCTGCATCTTTTCTCACGAGGGGCTCTCCACCTGTGATGCGAATCTTTTTCACACCTAACGCTACAAATGCGGTTGCAAGTTGAATTATTTCATCGGCATTCATTTGGTCATTGCTCTGGGCATGACAACCATTTCCAAATTCCGGTTCCGGCAGGCAATAGAGGCACCGGTAGTTACACCTGTCGGTAAAACTAATTCTCAGGTAATCATGAACACGACCGAAAGAATCTTTTAGCATGAGAATAATGAATAGGTAAAGTTAACATTAAAAAGTGATTTTTGCCGGGCAATTTTTGCCGGTCTCATCCTCCTGAAAAAGGGGGTAACAGGGCAATTTCATCGGTATCATTGAGCGCCTGGTTATTATTTACAATAATTTTGTTCACAGCAATTGAATAATTTAATGCTGTAATTCGAGGATACATTTGATGAAGTATTTGTTTCAATTCATCAATAGTTCCTACATTGTCTAATACAATTTCATGCATTTGGGTTAATTCGGAAACCGAAGCAAAACATAATATTTTCATGGAGCACTGATTATGCAACGGCAAATCAACCAATAATTGCGGCTATAAACAACTCATTCTACTTATTTAACACGTAATATGTGTGATTGTTTTTATTAAATTTGATGCCACAATAATGTATACCATTTCATGGCTGCCGTAAAAAGTATCATCAGGAATTCCCCGGTCATTGACCAGACTGGTGTTGAGGAACGGGTTTCCAGGCTCACCAAACGAAGCATAAAATCAGATTCCAAGATCTTTGCATTAAAGCTGGCAATCAGTATGATGGATCTTACTACGCTGGATGCTAAAGATACTCCCGGTAAGGTAAGGCAACTTTGTGCTAAGGCCATCAGGCCGCATGCAACATTATCCGGTATTCCTTCCGCCGCAGCGGTTTGCGTTTATCCGAATATGGTTGCTATTGCTAAGGAAGCCCTTGCGGGGACAAAAATTAAAGTTGCTGCTGTAGCTACTGCATTCCCCAGTGGCATGTCAACCAGGGAAGTAAAATTGCGTGAAACAAAATTCGCAGTGAGCCAGGGGGCTGATGAAATTGATATGGTGATATCAAGAGGCCATTTTCTTGCCGGTGAATTTAATTTTGTTTTTGATGAAATTGCTGCCGTAAAAGAAGCGTGCGGACAAGCGCATTTGAAAGTCATACTCGAAACGGGAGAGCTCAGCACTCTTGACAATGTGAGAAAGGCTAGCGATCTGGCAATGTATGCAGGTGCTGACTTTATTAAAACCTCTACCGGAAAAGTTCAACCTGCTGCAACATTACCAGTGACGCTGGTAATGCTGGAAGCTATACGCGATTTTTATTACCAGGAAGGGAAAATGATTGGTATGAAACCTGCAGGCGGGATCGCTACCGCAAAATTGGCGCTTCAATACCTGGTTATGGTTCGCGAAACATTAGGTGAGGCGTGGCTGTCGCCGGATTTTTTCAGGTTTGGTGCCAGTTCACTTGCCAATGATTTGCTGATGCAGATTCAGAAACAACTTACTGGCGTGTATCAATCGGGTGATTATTTCAGTAAGGATTAAAACGTGCTGCTCCGGTACTAAATTTTATTTTTATTTTGCGATCGATTAGCAAAATCACGTAACCTTTTTTTTTCAAAAAACCAGGGGGAAGGTTTAACAGGCTGCCTGTAATAATTTTCATTAATGTATTTATGAATGTGCTGCATGCCGTCATCAACATTGTCAGTAAATAACACAAGTTTCATATCATCGGTTGTTATTGTTTTTTCAGCAATCATTTTTTCAAAAAAAAGAATTAATGGCTGATGATACGACATACCAAAAACAACAACAGGGAAATTACGAATCCTTTTAGTTTGTATGAGCGTACAGGTTTCAAAAAGTTCATCCATGGTGCCAAAGCCTCCGGGCATCACAACGAATCCATATGAGTACTTGAGCAATAAAACTTTCCTGACAAAAAAGTACCGTATCATTACCCATTTATACATATAGGGATTCGGTGTTTGTTCAAAAGGTAAAAATATATTGCAACCGACCGACCTGCCGCCATTTTCAAAAGCACCCCTGTTAGCAGCTTCCATCACTCCCGGACCGCCTCCTGTCATAACGGTGCCGCCCATTTTCGAAATTCCCACTCCAAAATCGTAGGAGCGTTTATAGTATTCATGATCTTCCTTGAAACGTGCTGATCCGAAAACCGTAATGCAGGGACCCACGAAATGCAATGCTCTGAAACCTTTCATAAACTGAAGAAAAACTTTAAAGGCAAATGTTAAATTACTCCACCTGCTTAAAGGTTCCTGCAAAAATGTAGATTCATCTTTTGGCCTTAATTCAAAATCAGGAAAAATATGATGATTGTTTTCAGTTTCCAACTCTTTTTCATTTTTAATCCTTCAAAAGTAATAAAAGCTTTTAGTTAAGGAATAATGAATATCCCCGCCGCAAGCAGCGGGGCATCAACAATGCAATAATTTATCTATTCGCCCCAAGGAGCTGGGAATTTAATCCCGACCTACGCGTCCACCGACCGCGTGTCGCAATAGCTTTAGCGGTGGCACAAGCTCCGGATTTTCAGGAGCGTAGGTGGATTAAAATTCCGGCCAGTTACAGGATCGAAATAAAATATCCGGAAGCGAGAATAATATCACCTCCGGATAACTCAATGCCGAAACTGGCATTACAATAATGGGTTATTTCAAACTGAATTTTACTGGCAGTGTCATAATTACTTTAACATGCTTACCTCCCTGCTTTCCGGGTTGCCATAAAGGCATTTTTTCAATCACCCGAATAGCCTCAGTACTGAAGATTTGGTCACTTGCATATTTACAACTAATGTTAATGGCATTTCCTGATTCATCCACAATAAATGTTATCCAAACGCTTCCGTTAAGACCATCCCTAACCGCCTTTTCAGGATATCTTATTTCATTTTCCAGGTATTCTTTCAAGGCCGATTCTCCACCGGGAAACGTCGGCATACGTTCAACCCCATAATAAAAAGTTTCGGCAGTGGTATCAATTTCCGGAGTCGTAAATATGGGAATGATTTCATCTGGCAAAATGGAATCTGTTGTTGCTGCAACAAGCACTTCATCCGGTACAATCTGCATATCAACTGTTAAAGGACTATTCGACAGCAGCCGCTTCTTAGCCTCAGGCGGGGGAAATGTAATTTCACGACGAGCATACGTAACCGGCATTTGTTCTTCTTCAATAAGGTCCCAATCCTGTAAAGGATCTACTTCAACTCTTGTTAAAGGTGTTCTCCACTCAAATGCAAGAAAAGTAATCAACAGCGAACACGCCAGTCCGATCCGGAAAAAAAGACCGCGTTTGGCTTCAATACTTTTTACGGAACGATTGAAAGTTTTCATAAGGTTGTGATTTAATGATTTTCTTTCATGATGCCACTGCACCATAATTTCCATATCGATAAAACACAACTATCATGTCCGGTATTGCACAAAAAAAATCCCGGGAGATGAATCCCGGGACTATTACAAATTTATGACAATCTTATTATTTAAGTGTAAACCTGATAGGCAGGTTGTACTGCACCGGTACAGGCTTTCCACGCTGCTTGCCGGCTTTCCATTTAGGCATTGCCATAACAACTCTTTTTGCTTCTTCATCACAACCACCACCGATTCCGCGCAAGACTTTCACATCTTTTACGATTCCTTCCGGGCCCACTACAAATGTAACGAACACCGTTCCTGTGATTCCATTTTCACGGGCTATGGCAGGGTATTTAATATTTTCACTGAGGTATTTTACAAGTTGTGCTTCTCCACCCGGAAAACTGGGCATATCTTCCACGATGAGAAATATTTCAGGTTCATTTATTACTTCTTCCTGCACAGGTTGCACTTCTACCACAGTTTCCTGGGTAATTTCCGTTTCCTCGATGACTGCTTCATTTTCAATTTTAATATCATCCTTCACCACTACAATTTCCTGTACCGGCGGCGGGGGTGGCGGAGGTGGTTTTTCTTCCTGTTTAGTTATCGGGATGATCTCCTCCGGAATATCATCTACCTGTAGCTGTCCGAGAGTGTAATCTGTTTTATCGTAGCTCTTCCACTCAAACGCCACTAACGTGATGGCTAATGCGACCACTAATCCGATTTGTAAATACAGGCCTTTCTTTTTCTCCAGGTCTGCTTGGGGGGACTTTTTAGGTTCCATTTAATTAATCAATTATTTAGCGAATATACAGAATAAATAGCTTCTTAAACAACCAGATCCCTAAAAAAGTGCCAACACTATTGGCAAGTAAATCCATCCAATCCCCGTGACGGTCCAATAGTACATATTCCTGCAAAAGTTCAATAAGACCGCCATAAATAATGCATGAAACTACAGCAATTCTGGCAGCATTATAACGGATTGTCCAGTTCGCATATTGCCTCACACACGACTTCATCACCTGGAAAGTAAGCAAAGCATACATGGCCACATGCACCATTTTGTCGAAGCTGAAAAATTTCCAAAATGAAAAATCAGGCAGCTCCTTGGATGGTATGCTGCTGAGAAACAATATAATAAGGGCCCAAAAAATGGGAGAAAGGTAATAACGAAGCATGTTTGGCCTCAGCGGATTCAACCGCCAACAAGGGCAGTGTAGTCGTCGGCTGATAACAAAGCATCGACCTGACCGGGATCTGTCATTTTAATTTTGACCATCCAGCCTTCGCCGTAAGGATCCTTATTAACCATTTCTGGTTGTTTTTCCAGAACCGGGTTAAGTTCAAGAATTTCTCCCGACAAGGGCATAAATAAATCCGAAACTGTTTTAACGGCTTCCACGGTTCCAAAAACCTCTTCTTTTTCAATGGTATCGCCAATGGTATCAATATCAACATACACGATATCGCCCAATTCACCCTGTGCAAAATCAGTAATACCAACAACGGCATGATCGCCCGACACCCGGATCCATTCGTGATCTTTGGTGTATTTCAATTCCTGTGGAAAATTCATAGTAATAGTTTTTACTGTAAGGATCCTTCTATAAAGGAAGCTGTAAATTTATAATTAAAACGCGATTATGGGGCAAGGGTAAACCTGATACTGATACCGGCTGAAGTATTTGCCGTTGGGAATGAGGTTGAGATTAAAGGATTGTTGACCGTTCTGTCGAAGAAGAACCGGATATTAAACCGTTCATTGATCACATAATCAGCAGCAAGTTTGTATGAAAGAATTGTAAGCCCTGCCGTAGGCTGATCGATATTTTCAAGTACTCTTCTGATGATAGTACTGTTCTCTCTGATAGAAAAATCACCGGTTAGGTTCAAATCATTTCCTGATTGACCTGTTTTCTTATTGCCACTAAGTCCGAAAGGTAACCGGAAATTTCTGAAGCGATAACCTAGTCCTAACACAAATTCCTGTCCTTTAATTTCAGCGATCTGAACATCCGCAAACGAAAGTGAAATATTCCTGTCGCGTTTATACTCAAACCGTGAGGTGAATTTATTATTCTTCCAGTTGATGTCAACTCCAATCAACGGACTGAACTGCTCATTAATCGTCACCTGCCCAAATTCTTCCTTCGGAATAAAGTTATTACTTAAGTCACGCGCTGAAGCATCTTCACGGTACAGCAAACTGGTGCTGAATGAAGAGACTGCATACGAACTCCTGTAACCGTGAGTAAGATTCACACTACTGAAGAGTTTCTTTGCAAATTTTAATTTGGAAAGGCCGTCATAAGTAATTCTCCAGTTCAGTTTAGGAATTTTTGGAAATGGTGTGAGGTTGAAGCTGCTTGCCGAATTACCACTGTATGCTGCTAAGAAGGCGTAGGTTAAAACCTCCTGGGATGTTGCACCATACCCGTCGGCATAACCTTCCGTATCAAATCCGCTCGACAAGCTATTCGCTTCCGCAAGGCGCAATGAAATAATTTTCCTGTTGGAATCAAATTCTTCGAACACTTCCGAACTGTAATCCTTTCGGTCTTTTGCAAACGCGGTATTCAGAGAAATAAACGACATGCTAAAGTTACCGGTCTCTATATGTGAAAATGCATCATAGTCTCCGAAAATACTGGCGCGATAATTTTCCGAAGAGCTTCGTGCAAAGTTCCTGTTAAAGTTCAGTTCCAAACGCAAACCCTGTGTTGGCTCAATCGTTGCACGCCCGGTAATATTTTCTGTATAGGTTTGTGCAAACACCGAATTAAACACGGTGTCGGTTGTAAGCCAACGATTTTTTGCAGCTTCCAAACGAATATCTCTCTGGCTTCCGAAAGCAAAAGGTAATCCGGGTGCCATTTTGGTATTGCCATCTTCATCTTCATAAAAATTCTGTCCCAATAATTCACTGGTCCGGTTGAATCCTGGAAGCAACGTACCATTAGTTTCACTGTAATTAATAGAAGCACTCTTCAAACTGAATACGACTTTGGCAACACCGCGCGCAAAATCACCATAGGTTTTTTCCTTTTTAATTACAGGCGGTTTTTTTCCTCCCGTAGTATCAGTAGCTGCAGGCTTGGGCGCCGGTGGTTTTACTGCTGGTTTTGGAGGTTTAGGCCCAAGCAGTTTTTTAAACATGGGCACCTTGTTGTATAAGGTGGTCATGGTAAATGTGGTGTTGAGTTGCTTGGTGTTTGAATTCTGGATGGTGTTTCCTAATGCAGGATTGATTCCAAGTTGGTTGGTGGTACCAATGAATGCAAGCGGACCGGTTTGCCAATGATAATCAAATAAATATTTTGCGTTTACGGAAATCCAATCGGTGAGCGGGAATTTATTCAGCGGCACATTATAACTTAGAGAGCCCCCATGTCGGTAATCGGTATTCCTGCCTAATGAAAAGAAATTATCCCAAACAGAATCTTTCTTAGCTTCCGTGTCAACTTTACCATACGGTTCATCAATAGTGGCCAGGTTATTAGCGGAGAAATCAAACTTAAGTGATCGGGTGATATCGTATGAAAATGTATATTGCCGTGTTGTGTAAAATGATTTGTTGAATGTAGGCCTTTGCGGGATGGGGAAATCCTGAGAAAGATCCCTCACTTTCGTTTCACCATAATGCCGGATAACGTCTGTTCTGAAATTGAAGTTGTTTGGCACGGGGTTAAAATTAATATCCTTCACCAACCGTAACCATTTTGATTTGGAAACAGGCTGCCACTTACTAAATGGAGAAATGTATTTTGCCTGGAGGCCGTAATTATATCCTAACGAGGCCAGGTAATCTTTCTGGTTGTCATATTCCAGGTTGATGTTACGACGATAAATTTGTGAATACCCAAGCGACAAATTGAAGTTTGTGATATCGTATATTTTAGGCTTTCCGGCACCGGTTCGATTCTTTTTGATATTGGTAAAATTCAAACTCTGCCGCTTGGTATAATCCTGCGCGATTCGCTTTAACTGCGAGCGTCGTGCTGCATCGTCGATGGAATTAAGCGCTTCTTCAAAAGGCACATCCGGATCAAGCGGATTGTACTGCGGATTAGCGAATGTTTCCGAGTATCCAAAATACAATGGAAGTGACAAACCTGTTTTTTGCGGGAAAAACTTTCCGAATTCCAGCGAGGTTGACAAATCATATTGTGAAATGTTTTCTTTCTGGCGGTCGTTGAGTTTACTTTCAAGACTACCGAATCCATCCGTACTTCTTCCACCTGATAATGTCAGTGTTCCCAGGTCGGCGAGTTTAGTTGTTACGCGTGCATTAGCGGCCCATCCTCCGTTATTATCAAATTCGTTCATCCGGAGTTCATTCACCCAAAGCACCACACATTTTGAAGCACCATTATCACTGGGGTTCAATTCTTTTTTCGGATTGCGTATACCCACCATAATGGTTTTTACTTCGCTCAGCGTTGGATTTCCTACGATGGTAATCTTGCGGTTGCCATCATTAATCACATAGGGTACACTGTAAGCATTTCCGTTGGCAACATATGCATTATTTCGAGTCAGTTTTCCTTTAATAAGCTGATCAACGTCAATCTCCATATTATTATCTATCGGCCAGATATCCGTGTCAAGTGTAGCGCCAAAACGGGTAACTTTCAGGGGAATCTCATATTCATAAAAGTTATTGGTAAAATCGGAACCGAGCCGAATAAATGCAGTAACCTCACCATCCTGCAACTCATCACTCAGGCCACCATCTTCCGCATGCAGGTACATTTTAACTTTCTTGTAATTCCTCACATCAAATTGTGTGTTCTTGTAAGCCGCCCGGGCATCACCATCCTCAAGATTACAAACTTTTAAACTCAATGACTGCTCATTGAGCTGTTGCAAATTCTGTGAACTGGCATTGATCTCGCGTTCAATCCCTGGAGGTAAAACATATTTTACCGGTATACGATCACCATTTTCTTCCAGGTTAACAACAGTAACATCAAATGGAGTGGCACTTGGATCAACGGGAATATATTCACCGGGTGATAACAATGAATACTGGTATTTTCTCCACTCACCGCGCAACAGTTCCAATTTAGCAAAACGAAGCACCATGGTGTCGGCAAAACCTTTCATATACATCCTGATAAAGTTCACCGATTTCAGATCAGCTCCTGTGCCCACTACATCCGATGGGGAATTAACCGGAATTTTGAACTGGTACCAGATAATATTCTTTACCTGGTTATCTTTAGTTTTAACCGAGGTAGTAACCTGGTCAACAATGTTGTTGGTACCGACAATCATTTGGTTCGGATCGATATCAATCCTGTATTGAAAATAATTTTCAAAATCATTCATGGTATTATCCCTGTTGATGTCTTCACCATCAGGAATATTAGTTGCAGATGTGGAATAGGGTTCAGGTGATTGTTCGGAAGTCTTTGAGTTACCTTCCGTATTGTTGTAAAATTTATAACGGGTGAGGATATCTGCTGAAACACCATCCAGGTCACTGCCCCTGAAATAATGAAAATCATCAGCCGACGGATCAGTCAATGAGTTATTGGCGGCAGGTGTACCGGCGCCGAATTCATTTACCACAAGATCAATATACCGTGCTTTATAAAAATCTCTTTCATTAGAGGTCGACAATCCATCCAACCCCACATCCTGCTGAGCACGTGCATCAGGATCATTATCAAACGCATTAACGATGCTTTGCGCATTCGGAACTAATGCCCAGTTGGTAGTATCTACAGTCAGGTTATTAAAACCATCAGCCGGCAAACCGTTTTCAAAAGATCGGTAAGAATCTTTAAGGATGTCTTCGGAAATATCTCCCAGGTTGAAATACAATTGTCCCCCTGTACCATCATTTTTACTTTCATCATTAAAAGGATTCATTACCCAGAACTGGATAAACTCCACATTGGCAGTTTCAAAATCATATGTTTCAATACGGCGCATAATACCGGCCCATCGTGAGCCGGGATTGTTCAGGTATCCTGCTGTATTCAATCCGGATGAAACTGATGTAGGTTCTACATCAAAATTATACGGCCCGCGTTCTTCGGGATAATATGCCAGGTTTAAAATATTCAGGTTGATGGATTGATTGCTCCCGCTTTGCTTGAAAGGAAACAACTCCGTTTCCAGAACTTCTCGTACGTTATGGTCGGAGAGCGCAGCATCAGAAATATTCGGCGGTAAGAGGTTGCTGTTACTTCTATAAAAAACAGTAGGATCAATAGTGTACCACGCCAGGCGTGACCGGTTGAACCCGGAAATGAGTGAATCATTATAAACCGCTTCAGGAAATAATGCCGGCTGACCCTGCGGAACAGAAGCAAGGAACCAGCTCCCCGGATTTTTCAAATCGATTGTCGACTGGCTTCCTTCAAAATCATCAATGTAAGCATTCCCATTTTTTCCAATAGCCTTGGAAGTTCCCGGAATAAGATTCGCAAATTCTCCCGTAACTGTTACTCTTGATTCTGTTTTAGTTTCAATAAAAGGTAATTTGTCAATCATCCGGGTGATGAAGCGCGATTCTGTAGAATAAGTTCCGTCAACTCCCCATATCGTGTTACGTATCGGTTCATCACCTATATTTACTTTACGTGTGATCGGCCGTTCATTCAGGTAGAGAAATGTACCTCCTACATTAAAATCTTTGTTAATAAGATAATCAAATCGTGCACCGTATAACGACTTCGACTGTATGCTGAAAAGTGAATTGCTTTCCAGGGATATTTTAATGGGTGTTGCCGATGCAAGGATTCCGGCATTAATAATTTTTACTCTTCCCAGGTTATAATCCACCGTATAATCTACGTTTTCAGTCAGTGGTACGCCACCGGCTGTTACTACCACGGAACCCGCTGGAATATTAATTGCGTTGAGAAAAATTTCCGAGCTCGATGAACTCTGGTAACTTCCCACCAGTGTGAACCGGTTTAATTCGGGTAACTGCTGTGCTGCAGTGCGAGTAGAATCATAAAGTGGTTCATACGCGAAATTATTAGCAAGTGCATTATCAATAAATTTAGATCTCAGGAAACTACCGAAAGGCTCTCTAACGGGGAATATAATTCTGCCGGTGTTGGAGTTGATCGTAATACCATCTATAAAATCAAATACTCCATCCGGATAGGGATCATTTCTTCCGTCAACCCGGTCGAGTCCTAAAACCTGTAAGATCGGTACGCCACTCAAATTGGTTTCAGAAGGAGGCACCGGGAGATAATTAATTTTTTTAAGTCCGTCGGAGTTATCATTGTAAATAACATTCATGCGGAAATTCTGGCTCTGCACCTGAAAAGACCCAATGGAATAAATGTTTTTCATCATCAGGTCCCATGTAGGAAGTTTGGGATTGATGTTGGTGCTCTTCAATAATTTTACAAACAACGCTTGGGGCGGATTAATACCGTAGGTAGTCAGATCACCTACACGCAAAACGGTATTTCCCACAGTATATTCAAATGCTACTGCCAGCACCTCGTTGGAATTCAGCGATTGATTCAGAGAGATATAACCTAATCTCGAATTGTAGGTATATTCATTTGCATTCAGTTTACGGGCTCCCACCAAACGCACATAATCCTGCTGGGGTGCAAAATTGTAGGGAGGTCCGGCGAGCGGATCAAGTGCTTGTGAAACAGTATTTACATCGCGAGATGGTAGATACTGATTATTCATGAGGGAGTATAAATTATTCGAAAGACTGTCGGAAGGAAATACAGATGTTCTCTGCGAAATCAATGCGGTACTGAAAATATTGTATTCACCCAGGTCCATGAATGCGACAATATCACGGGTATTTTCAGTGCTACTGTTTTTATTGGTGATCCACACTTCCAGTTTGGTAATGTTAACCGGCGAGTTAATTATTGGAAGTGTTTTTAATGCGTTATTGTAATTATCCTTAAAATATTGTGCAAGAAAATAATGTCTATTGGCTTCGTACTGATCGGCTGCAATTTCAAAATTTGAAACCTGTCCGCCTCCCGGTGGAACATCAATCGTGGATGACTGTCCTTCCTGTTGCGAAATAACAGTAGTGACTTTTAATCGTCCGAACTGCAATTGGGCTTTGATACCAAATAAACTCTGGCTGCCTTGTATCAGCGAACCGGTTAGCGGCAATGAAACGTTTCCGGCTTCAATTTTCTTTATGATCTCATCTTCATAACCGGTGTACTCCAGTTTCATTTTGTTTTCAAAATCAAAACTGGCTTCGGTGTTATAACTGGTGGTCAGTTTCATTTTCTCACCAATATTTCCTACCACGTTCATTTGGATTTTTTCCTTGAAATCAAATGTTGCATTGCGCCGCTGCTTTTCAGGGATGGCGGGATTATCGTTCCTGTAAATGTTTACGCCAAAAGTAAGTTCCGCTGAACCCTGCGGACGGATATCAATGGTATTGCCACCAAATATCCGGTCAAAGGCTTGTCCCCCGATATAAATTTTTGGAATGATACTTCTTTTCGAAGCTGCGTCACTGGATCCTGAAATTTCTTTCCAGTAATTGCTGGTCGACTTACTGTATTCGCTTCTTACAAACTCATCAAAGGTGAGATAAGTGGGATTGCGGTAAAACCTGTCCCCCATTTTTTCATTAATGTTATACTGATTTTCCTCCGGATCATAATCCACACTGGTAGAAATGTTGGAAGGATCTTCAAGAAAAAGCGGACTTTGGCTGGGCGTGTTGGAGAAAGGATCGGTAAGGTTGTCTTCCCAGGGATATGGCAGAATAATATCTTTTTCTGGTGTATCGATTACAGTTTCAGAAGTGTATCGGTTAAAAAAAGAATCGGAATCAATTCCTGGTGCACCACCGGATACCATGCCGATAACAGGCAAAGCCAAAACAGCTGCAAATCCTAACCTCACCAAATTTTTCAGATACACTTTCGACTCAAAATTAACGTGAAAGATTAATTAAGCAACCAGCAATGACAAAGATCGCCTATTCTATGCATTATTTAAAGATTTTCAAACTTCTGCAACAATGATCACCGAGCTGTTATTTAAATTTAACAGGCGGCTAAAATAATATAAAATTTCTAACCGGAAGCCTTAATTCAGGCAGTTCCGGCGATATTAAGGTCAGGAAGAGAGATAACCCAGGGCGGCTTTGATTATCTTTTCCACGGTGGCTCCGGAACTGTGCTCCCTTACGGCTTTATCAACTGCTTTTTCAGCAGGCACGCGGGAAAATCCAAGAGTTAACAAGGCACTTAACGATTCCTCACGAATGGTATTGCCCTCCAAAAGAGGAATTTTAAAATCTCCTGTAGATTTTATCATTTTATCCTTTAAATCAATGATGATGCGTTGGGCGGTTTTGGAACCAATACCCTTTACTTTTTGCAGGGCGGCCACATCTCCCGAAGCAATGGATTGTACCAGGCGGGAAGGCTCAAAAGAAGAAAGAATCAGTTGTGCAGTATTATTACCTACCCCGGAAACGCTGATCAGTTCCATAAAAAGTGTTCGTTCCTGTTCATCGGCAAAACCATAAATAGCAAATGTGGAAGAGGCTTGTGTTTCTGTTTTAATGATGCAATGCGTAAATAGCTGGACTTCCTTAAGTTCCTTAATAGCAGAATAAGTATGCAATGATATTTGCACATGAAATCCCATTCCCTGGTTATCGATAAGCACTGAGGTGGGAGTTACAGCCCTGACTTTGCCGCAGATATAGAAATACATAGGATTAGATTTGAGAAGCTTTTCTTGCCTGGGCATCCACTACAGCAATGGTAACCATATTAACGATTTCCCTCACCGAACTTCCCAGTTGCAAAATGTGAACGGGCTTTTTCATACCCAGCAATATCGGACCAATGGCTTCGGCGGCACCCATTTCCTGAATGAGTTTGTAAGCAATATTGCCAGCATCGAGGTTAGGGAAAATGAGCGTATTAGCTCCCTCCCGGGCCAGTTCGCTGAAAGGAAAATTATCACGCAACATCTGGGTGTTAAATGCAAAATTAGCCTGCATTTCACCATCAATTATCAGCCCCGGAAATTTATCATGCAACTGTTTCACTGCCGCTTTAACTTTTCGTGCCTGCGGATCTTTTGACGATCCAAAATTTGAAAAAGATACCATTGCAATGCGCGGCTTCATATTGAATTGCTGTACCGCCTTTGCTGTCAGCAGCGCAATTTCAACCAACTCTTCTGTTGTTGGATTGACATTGATGGTGGTATCAGCAAAAAAGATTGGACCCCTCTTGGTAATCATAATGTACATTCCCGCAACGGATGTCACTTCTTCCTGGGTACCGATAATATAAATGGCCGGACGAAGAATGTCAGCGTACTTTCGGGTAAGACCCGAAATGAGCGCATCTGCCTGGCCGGTTTCTACCATCATTGCGCCATAATAATTCCGCTCCTTCATGATCTTACGCGCCTCATGGTAATTGAATCCATTCCGTGCCCGTTTCTTGAAAAATATTTCACCGAAAGTATCGAGGTTTTCAGAATCCTCACGCGGATCAATAATGGGTATATCACCCAAATCCAACTTGTGTTCCTTAATCAGTTGCTTTATTTTTTCCTTATTACCCAGCAAAATAGGTTTGGCAATACCTTCATCTCTTACAATTTGCGCCGACTTTAAAATTTTGTAAGTATCCGCTTCTGCAAATACAATTCTTTGGGGATTTTGCTTGGCTTTACTGGTGATGACTTTAACCAGTTTATTATCATGCCCAAGTCTCTTGGAAAGTTCTTCTTCATAAACTTCCCAATTCAGGATGGGTTCACGGGCGACGCCGGATTCCATAGCAGCCCTGGCTACTGCGGGAGCCACAGTTGTTATGAGCCTCGGATCGAGCGGCTTTGGTATGATATAATCTTTACCAAATAATATATTCGTTTTGTTGTACGCCAGGTTGACCAGTTCCGGTACCGGCTGTTTGGCAAGATTGGCAATGGCCATTACTGCAGCCAACTTCATGGCCTCATTAATTTGAGTTGCTTTCACATCGAGCGCACCCCTAAAGATGAACGGGAAACCGATCACATTATTCACCTGGTTGGGGTAGTCGGAACGACCTGTTGCCAGGATAATATCATTCCTTGAAGCATGTGCATCTTCATACGTAATTTCCGGATCAGGATTGGCCATGGCGAATACTATAGGATTGGCTGCCATTGCCCTGAGATGATCCCCGTTTAGTATATTTCCTTTCGATAAACCTATAAATACATCGGCATCTACCATAGCTTCTTCCAGTGTATTGATTTCACGATCCGTCGCAAAAAATCGTTTCTGTTCATCCATCACCTCGCGGTTGGTACGAATCACGCCTGTACTGTCGAGCATAACAATATTGGGTTTGTGAGCACCCATGGCCACAAACAAACGGGTACAGGAAATGGCAGATGCTCCGGCTCCGTTAACTACAATCTTAACTTTATCAATAGATTTTCCGGCAATTTCCAAAGCATTAATGAGCGCTGCCGCTGATATTATTGCAGTCCCATGCTGATCATCATGCATTACCGGAATGGTCAGAACTTCCTTCAGCCGCTTTTCAATCTCAAAACATTCCGGTGCTTTTATATCTTCAAGGTTGATTCCTCCGAACGTTGGAGAAATCGCTTTCACGGTATTAACAAAACCTTCTACATCAGTTTGATCAATTTCTATGTCGAAGACATCGATGTCTGCAAAAATTTTAAACAGCAACCCCTTCCCTTCCATCACAGGCTTGGAGGCCGCTGCCCCGATATTTCCAAGTCCGAGCACTGCAGTTCCATTCGAGATAACAGCTACCAGGTTTCCTTTTGCTGTATACTTGTAAACTTCTTCAGGAAACTCCTGGATGCGAAGACAGGGTTCGGCAACACCGGGTGAATATGCAAGTGACAGATCGCGCTGAGTGCTGTATGGTTTGGTGGGAACTACTTCTATTTTACCAGGACGTCCCTGAGAATGGTAATCAAGTGCTTCTTGTTTCTTATTCATATACTACGGTAAAAGGGTGGCTAAATTACTCATAAAAGCGATACTGCTAAAAAAAGAAAAAGTCCCGCTGGTGGGCGGAACTTTTATGAATCTTAAAATGTTAAATCTTAGTTTCTGGAAATCATCAATTTACCAGTAGCGGAACTCTTACCATCCACCCAGAGTGAATAAAAGTAGATACCGGCTTTTAAATCCGATACATTAACTTTGATTGAATTTTTCGCATTCGAAATATTTAATTCTTTCACCTGAGCGCCAAGCATATTAAAAAATTTCAACTGCGCATTCTTGCTGTTTTTTTCTACATTAACATAAAAGTTGGCAACATCAGAAGCAGGGTTCGGATATGCTTTAGAAATAAAATTTTTGTTTGGAATATCGGAGAGACCTACGAATGTAGGATAGGTGAATTCCACACACACCGAATCACTGATGTTGTTACTGTCGTAAAAGCAATATGACACCTGACTGACGCCTGGGGTGCTGTTGGTCTCAAGATCGCCACGAAATATATCGGTAGTTTCGCCTGGCAATAACGTGATAAAATCTGGAGATGTATCTACCTGAGCCGTATAGCACTGTGCCCAGCAGAAATAACTGGTGTGATTTGGTACAATATTGTTGACGGTACGTACCACATATACATCTTTTGGAGTAGTGCCTGTATTTGCGATTGTAACATGGCCTTCAACAAACCATAAAGGGTCACCGCTATAAAAAACATTTGATGCAGTGAAAGTCTGAGCTTGTGCTCCGAATCCAATTACAATCAGGGAGAGAAGGAAGTATAATTTTTTCATATGCTAATGGTGTTTGGGGTCTAAACTTATCTGATCGGTAAAGATAATGAAAATATTAATAACAAACGGGGTTTATCAATATTTCCTGGTTTCCGTAAAAACGGAACCCCATTTTTACGAGCCTATTACACCACTTGTACTTTTCTAAGATTCAGATCACTTTCCTAATACTGCTCTAAGACTCATAAAACGTTCTGATTATTAATAAATTAACCATCAAAATGGCGGTAGCGGCAGTCGGTTTATTGCCTTGTTTAATATAATTTTTTAACTGACTGGATACCATTACGAAAATTATAATTAAGTTTGTATTATTAATAACTTAGGATTTTCCCTGACAACTAAATAATTATCTACATAACCAATCCCAATTTAAATTACTAAACAAATGAAAAAAACATTTACATTTTCACTACTTGCATTGGCATTTTCCGCCAGTGCTCAGCTTCCGGTAAGTACGCAACCGGAACTTAAAAATGCGGTTCTGGAAGAGTACACTGGAATTCACTGTGTATATTGCCCCGACGGACATAAAATCGCCAGTCAAATTGTTGCTGCAAATCCTAACAGGGCTTTTGCCGTGAATATTCACACCGGAGGCTTTGCAACTCCTGCAGCAGGTGAGCCTGATTTAAGAACTGCCGATGGAAATGCAATTGCTGCCATGCCAGGCACAGGCATTACCGGTTACCCACAAGGATCTGTAAACCGTCGTCTTTTTGGCACAGCTACAGTAACTGCTATGGGAAGAAACCTTTGGACCAGCTCTGTTGCGAACGTTTTGTCGCAGAATGCCTATGTAAACGTAGCAGGTGAAGCCACCCTCAATGCTACTACCAATGAACTCATCATTAATATTGAAGTGTATTATACTGATAACAGTCCGGTAGGCACCAATAAGCTAACTGTAATGCTGCTGCAGAACAATATTAACGGCCCTCAAACTGGAGCTGCTCAATTTAACCCATCAATGGTTAACCCTGACGGAACTTATCGTCACATGCATGCCCTGAGGGATGTATTGACAATGGGAGCAACCGGTGAAGATATTACACCTACTACCACAGGTACACTTATTACACAAACTATTAACTACACTGTTCCTGCTTCCTACGTAAACGTTCCTGTTGACTTATCGAACCTGGAGTTGCTTGTTTTTGTTGCAGAAGGAGCAGTTATTGGTACTAAAGAAATTATAAATGCAGCTGAAATTCCAATCACTGTTACCGGTCTTACTACTACTAACAATGCGTCTGCAAACACCATCCTTACCGAAGCTGAAGTTTGCGCAACATCACTTGCACCGACTTTCAATCTGAAAAATGAAGGTAATGCAACCCTTACTTCAGCAAACATTTCTTATTCCATCAATGGAAGCACACCAGCAGTTTATGCATGGTCAGGCAGTGTTGCACCTCTTGGAACAACCACTATAACGCTTCCAGCAATAACTTACACACTTAATGCAACCAATACAGTTGATGTAAACGTTACCAGTGTAAACGGAGGTGTTGATGATGATCCTTCCGATAACACTGTTTCAGGAAACTTTAATCAGACTACTGCACAAAGTCCTACCCTGAATATTACTTTAAACGTTACACAGGATCGTTATGGATCTGAAATAACCTGGAAATTCTTCGACGAAGCAGGTGCTATTGTAAGCAGCGGAGGTCCTTATGCTGACCTTGCAGCAAATGGAGTTTTATTAAATACTCACAGCATTGTATTACCAGCTACAGGTTGCTACCGTTTTGAAATCTATGACTCTTATGGTGATGGAATCAACAGCGGATATGGAGCCGGATCGGTAAATATCCAAGATGGTAACAATGTAACGTTTTATTCAAATAACGGAACATACACCACTGAAGCAAATCGCAACTTTGGCGCAGGAACCACCGGAATCGAAGAGAATTCTTTTGTAAGCAACGTAAGCGTATATCCAAATCCTATCAACGAAAATGCTGTTGTCAGCTTTAACCTGAAGGAATCAAATATGGTTACCATTGCTGTTTCAAATGCTCTCGGACAAACCCTTGTAAATGAAACTTTGGGTAAGCTTTCGGCAGGAACTCAAACCTGGTCACTTAATGCTACCCAGTTAAACAGCGGCATCTATTTCGTTGAAATTAAAATTGGAAATAACAGCCTGGTACAAAAAGTATCGGTTGCCAAATAATTAAAAAGCGGAACTCCCTTAAAAGGAGCTACTCAAAAAAGAGCTGTCCAACCGGGCGGCTCTTTTTTATTGGAGGCTGATACAGATTAGTTTTGCCATCTTCATCCAAATAACCGAATTTTGCATTTCCTGAAATAAACCGGGATTTTTAAATGAAAAGAATACTCATTAAGCAATTATTGTTGCAGGAAGCTAAGAACCAGGATGTGATCGTTAAAGGATGGGTCAGAACCCGCCGCGGTAACAAAAACGTGATATTCATTGCTGTTAACGATGGCAGCACGATTCATAACATTCAGGTTGTTGCAGATCCAAACGCTTTGGATGAGGAACTGATAAAAAAAATTACAACCGGTTCTTCTCTTTCCGTTACCGGTAAACTGGTGCCATCCCAGGGTTCGGGCCAACCCGTAGAAATTCAGGCCACCGATATTCAGCTTTACGGTGAGGCGGATCCCGAAACCTATCCTTTGCAAAAGAAAGGACATTCACTGGAATTCCTTCGCGAAATTGCACATTTACGTCCACGCACCAATACTTTCGGGGCCGTATTCAGGATACGGCATGCCATGGCATTTGCTATCCACAAGTATTTTAATGATCGCAATTTTTTCTATCTCCATACCCCAATAATTACCGGTTCCGACGCAGAGGGTGCGGGTGCCATGTTCCGGGTGACAACATTAGATCTGAATAATGTTCCTAAAAATGAAGATGGTTCTGTTAACCTTTCTGAAGATTTTTTTGGTAAAGAAAGTAACCTCACGGTAAGCGGACAATTAGAGGGAGAATTGGGTGCTATGGCCCTCGGTCAGGTGTATACGTTCGGGCCCACCTTCAGAGCTGAAAATTCCAACACGGCCCGGCACCTTGCCGAGTTCTGGATGATAGAGCCTGAAATGGCTTTTTATGAACTTGCCGACAATATGGACCTGGTTGAGGACATGTTGAAATATCTTGTTACTTATGCCCTGGATAACTGCTCAGATGATCTGGAGTTTTTGAACAAAATGTACGACAATGCGCTCTTGGAACGGTTAAAAAGCGTCCGAGAAAATGCATTTGAACGATTGAATTATACAGATGCCGTTGAAATTTTAAAAAAGGCCACCGAAAAATTTGAATTTAAAGTCGACTGGGGAACCGATCTGCAATCGGAACATGAGAGATATCTGGTTGAAAAGCATTTTAAAAAACCTGTTATCCTGTTTGATTATCCCAAGCAAATAAAAGCTTTTTATATGAAGCAAAATGAGGATGGCAAAACTGTTCGGGCTATGGATGTATTATTTCCTGGAATTGGTGAAATTGTAGGCGGCTCCCAAAGAGAAGAGGATTATGGAAAGCTCAAACAACGGATTTCGGAAATGGGCATTCACGAAGAGAGTCTATGGTGGTATCTTGAAACCCGGAAATTCGGAACTGTTCCCCATTCCGGGTTTGGCCTCGGTTTTGAAAGGCTGATGCTGTTCATTACCGGGATGGGAAATATCCGGGATGTTATCCCGTTTCCCCGCACTCCTCTCAACGCGGAATTTTAATTTACCGTAAATTTGCACTGAATATTTAATTTTACTTATAATTTCTCTATTCCAACAATTTAACCGGTTCTTCTATTCGAATGATTTTCTTGATGTTAAAGCAATCCCTCCAGCATAAGCTGCTTCAGAAACTGTCGCCTCAGCAAATTCAGTTAATGAAGTTGTTACAGGTACCTACCATTGCGCTGGAGCAACGCATTAAAGAAGAACTTGAAATTAACCCGGCTTTAGAAGAAGGGCCCGAAACAGAAGATGGTGAAACCGCTGAAGAATCCCAGGATGAGGTTTCTGAAACCGAAAATGAATTTGATGAAAACGGAGAACCCACTGAGAAGGAACGCGATGATTTCGATATCTCCGAATATATCCAGGATGATGAGCCTTATTACAAACTGAATGCAAATAATACTTCCCCGGATGAGGAACGCAATGAAATTCCTCTTAGCGTAGGCAACACTTTTCATGAATTATTGTTGAACCAGTTGGGTTTGTGTGACTTTGATGACCAGCAATACCTGATTGCCACCCATCTGATCGGAAGCCTTGATGATGACGGATATCTTCGTCGCGACATCAAATCTCTTGTAGATGATCTTGCCTTTTCGCAAAACATTATTTCAACAGAAGAAGCGATTGCTGAAATTCTTGCTGTAATTCAAACTTTTGATCCTCCAGGAGTAGGTGCACGTGATTTGCAGGAGTGCCTGTTAATTCAGCTCGACAGAAAAAAGCAATCTGGTCCGGATTTAACGCTTGCAAGAAAAATTATTCATGAATACATGGATGAGTTTTCCAAAAAGCATTATGAAAAAATTGAAAAAACGCTGAACCTCGCCCCCGATGAATTGAAGCGTGCAGTAAATGAAATATTGCACCTGAATCCAAGGCCGGGAGGAAGTTATTCTGATGAACCGAGATCATCACAGCATGTAGTTCCTGATTTTCTTATTTTCAACAGTGATGGGATTTTAGAGCTTACTCTCAATTCACGAAATGCTCCGGATCTTCGAATCAGCAGACAATACAATGAAATGCTTGAAGCCTATTCAAAAGATTCGAAGACCAGCAAAACCAGTCGTGATGCCATGATGTTTGTAAAGCAAAAACTGGATGCTGCCAAATGGTTTATTGATGCGATCCGTCAACGCCAGATTACACTGATACGGACTATGGATGCCATTATGAATTACCAGAAAGATTATTTCATTGAGGGCGATGAAAAAAAACTTCGCCCCATGATTCTTAAAGATATTGCTGACATTGTAGGGTTGGATATTTCCACTATCTCAAGGGTGGCTAACAGTAAGTATGTACAAACTCCGTTTGGAACCTTCCTGCTAAAGAGTTTTTTCTCAGAAGCTTTATCAACCGACAGTGGCGAAGAAGTCTCCAGCAGGGAAGTTAAAAAAATCCTTAGTGATTATATCGGCGGTGAAAATAAAAACAAACCCCTGACCGATGAAAAATTAATGAAACTGCTCAACGACAAAGGGTATAATATAGCCCGCAGGACCATAGCCAAATACAGAGAACAACTTGGCATACCGGTTGCCCGCCTTCGGAAAGAATTATAAGGCTGGCCTTTCATCTCACTTTTATTTCTTGATATTTCATGATTTATTCCATCAGCAGATTTTTATCCTATGTGCTGCATCCACTGCTGATGCCTTTTTATGCGGTCCTGCTTTTACTTAGCCTGAACACCTACATTGCGTACAGCATTTCTCCTCAATTACAACGGATCATATTGAGCCTGGTATTTGTTATTACCACGGTTTTGCCGGTGCTCACCGCGCTTATTTTATTGCAAAAAGGCATGATCCGATCCCTGGAAATGCATTCTGTTGCTGAAAGAAGGCTCCCTTTTATTTCCACAGCTTTTTTTTACCTGATATGCTATTATCTGTTGCTCCAGTTACCTATTCCACGCATGCTGAGCCTGATGGTCCTGGCGGCCACTTTATCCATATTCATTGCCTGGTTACTCAGTTTTAAATGGAAAGTGAGTATCCATATGATTGGAATGGGGGGAATTACCGGAATGCTTTTCGGATTATCGCAGGTGTTAAATGCAGGATTAATAATGATGATACTTTCAGTAATCCTGATTTCAGGGCTGCTTGGTTCTGCGCGCCTGTTTTTGGGCTCACACACACAGGCACAGATCTATGCAGGTTATGTGATCGGACTTGCTATGCAATGGTGGATTATGACCTGGTTCAGTGCCTGAAAATCTCAAGGAATACTTGAAGCCTTGGGCGTGACTAAGTGTTATTTGCCGGATGTGTTGGATCTTTCCATCCAAAAATTATTGCAAATTCCTTTTTGTATGACATGTAAATATACATAGATACAATTGCCACAATGGTGGCGAGCAAACCTGCCAGGCCGGCAAAAAGAATGAGATATTTTTTCCTTGATTTGACTTCCGGTAATGCTTTTTTTATGACTACGAGGCTTGGAAGATTATTAGTTTTTTGAGAACTCAATGCGCTCGTGTATAAACTTTTCGCCAGAATTAACTGGGTGGTCATTTCTTCTATTTTAGAGGCAGCCACGTACAGGGAAAATTCAATTTCCGACAAGGGTTGTTTTATCTCATCTCCGCCATTATTTTCTTTGTGTCGCATTTTTCCAAATGCATTTATGTAAAGAAATAATTTTTCGTTTTGCTCTTTACTTATGCCCGATGCTTCATTTATAAATGAATTATAAAAGTTCAGGTTAGCCTGGATTTTATCAATGAGATATTTTTTATTCAGTTCATCCAGCTTCCACACAATTGCATTTGACATGGTGGCAGCAATCTCATTGTTTCTATCGTAAACCACTATGCTTGACAGATCCGGTGTGATTTTATTGAATGTAATGTTTTCAGTGATGCTTCGTACAGTTACTGCATAATGGTTGGCGCTGGTTGTATCGATCTTATAATGTTTGTACAAATTAAATTGGCTGATTAAAAACTTCATCATTTCAGTTGAATAGGCAAGCTGATAAACCCGTTCCTGGACAAGGGTGACCTGTATCACATCCTCCTGGTTTAGCCGAGTAAAGGCTTTAGGGTTAACCATACTTTCATTGGCCAGATAAAAAGTAGTTGAACCTTCATATCTGAGTACTCTGGGAATCAAGGAATATCCTCCAACAAAAAACGTCACTATAAATATCAGGAGAAACAGTAACCTGTATCTCCTAATCATCAATAATACTTCTAGTTCCGTCATGCAATCACCCGGAAAGCCCGGTCAGGTTATTTTTCCGAAATATAGAATAAAAATTTTAATCTGCGAATACACGATTTCCAAGGAGATTAAGACCAAAATCTGTCTGAATGAATCACCTCTCCGCAAGCAGCGGGGTATCAATAATGCAATATTTTACTTATTCGCCCCAAGGAGCGGGGAATTTAAATTTCAGGAACCTGCTCTTTTAACTTGTGGAGCTTTTTAGTACCGCGATACATTTCATACTTCACGAACCGGCACTCCAGCGGACCATTAAAAATTTTAATTTTTCGCGATGCACGCAATCCAACGTATTTCAGGGCTTCCATGTTGGAGGTAATCAACCAGCAATCATATCCGGCAAAATTTTTCTTAAAAGCATCCCCAATTTTTTTATACAATAAAAAAATATCATCCTTATCCATTCTTTCCCCGTAAGGGGGATTCATAATAACAACGCCCCCTCCATCAAGGGGAACAAAATCTGAAATATCACCTTCCTGGATCTTGACCAGGTCTTCAACTCTTGCCAGCTTTACATTTTCTTTTGCTTTCCGCGCAACGTTATGAGAAAGTTCCCCTCCTGTTATACTTGCAGGCTCTGAGGAGATGCGGCTAATAACAGCTTCATAAATAGTGTTCCATAACTCCTCATCAAAGGCCAGGTATTTTTTCCAAAGCATGAAACCAAATTCCGTCCTGTAATACCCCGGGGGAATATTAGCAGTGAACATAGCGGCTTCTGTTAATATGGTTCCCGATCCACACATCGGGTCAACCAGGTTCCTTGCACGATCCCAACCTGTGAGCAATACCAATCCTGCGGCCAGCACCTCATTCAACGGTGCAAGATTGGTCTGATCGCGGTATCCCCGTTTATGCAGACTGTCACCGGAACTGTCGAGAGCCACACTGCAGGTTGTTTCAAAAATATGAAGGTTAATTCTCAGCACCGGTCTGTCAAGTTTTACATCGGGTCGCTTATCATATTTCTCCCTAAACTGGTCTACAATGGCATCTTTTGCTTTCTGGGAAATAAATTGTGTATGTGAAAACAAATCTGTATTCAGAACCGTGTCAATAGCCAGGGTATCATCCACTGCTAAATAATCTTCCCAGTTAATGGCTTTCATTCCTTCATAAAAACTCTTTTCATCATGCACTTCAAATTGTGCAATGGGCACCAAAACCCTCAATGCAGTGCGAAGGCACAGATTTGCCTTATACATCATTCCTTTGTCGCCGGTAAATTTTACTGCGCGATTGAGTAATTCCACATCACGTGCGCCCAGTTTCCGGAGCTCAGCGGCAAGCACTTCCTCCAACCCAAAAATAGTTTTGGCAATAAAAGTGAGATTATTCTCTGGAGCTTGTTCCATAAGATTGTTTAATAAGAGGCTAAATTACGGATTCCACCAACAAAAAACCCCGGCTTCTGACCGGGGCTCCACGTAAGAATGTGCAATGTTGATTTTATGGTATTTCAGCTACCGCAGGCAATACAATCATCCGGGTTATCGATGCTGCAACTTACTTCAGCCATGGCAGTTTCATTTACCGGCTTAAGAGAATTTGCTGCTTCTTTTCCATTTGCTGCATCCAGGAAGGCACTATCCACTGTAAACTTAATAGCATCTACCGCTGATTTGGTACGCAGGTAATACATGCCGGTTTTAAGTCCTTTTTTCCAGGCATAAAAATGCATGGAACTCAGTTTGGCAAAGTTGGCATTTGGAATAAATACGTTCAGTGACTGGCTCTGGCAAATAAATGCACCGCGGTCGGCAGCCATATCAATGATGGCACGCTGTTTAATTTCCCAAACGGTTTTATAGAGTTCCTTAATATCATCAGGAATTTCATTGATCGTTTGCACGGAACCGTTGCTGGCAATAATTTTGTTTTTAAGATCGCTGTTCCATATTCCCATATTTACCAGGTCAAGGAGCAGGTGCTTATTTACCACCACAAACTCTCCCGATAACACGCGACGGGTATAGATGTTTGAAGTATATGCTTCAAAGCATTCGTTGTTCCCAAGAATCTGGGAAGTAGATGCAGTTGGCATTGGAGCCAGCAACAAGCTGTTGCGTGCACCATGCTTCACCACTTCTTCTTTCAGCACATCCCATTCCCAGCGCGATGATGGGGTAACATTCCACATATCAAACTGGAAAATTCCTTTTGACAATGGTGAACCCGGGAAGGTTTGATAAGGACCATCAATTATCGCCAGGTCTTTTGAAGCCGTCATGGCAGCATAATAAATGGTTTCGAATATCTCACGGTTGAGGGTACGTGCTTCTTCTGAATCAAAAGGCAGGCGCATAAGAATAAATGCATCAGCAAGACCCTGAACACCGATACCGATCGGTCGGTGACGCATATTTGAATTGCGTGCTTCCGGAATCGGGTAGTAATTAACATCAATAATTTTATTCAGGTTCTTGGTTATCACGTAAGTGATATCAAATAATTTCTGGTGATCAAATTTTCTTCCTGTTACAAAACGCGGAAGTGAAATTGAGGCCAGGTTGCAAACAGCTACTTCATCAGGAGCGGTGTACTCTACAATTTCGGTACATAGGTTGGAACTTTTAATGGTTCCAAGGTTTTTCTGGTTTGATTTTTCATTGCAGGCATCTTTATAAAGCATGTAAGGCGTGCCGGTTTCAATCTGTGATTCGAGAATGGCTGTCCACAGTTCCCGTGCTTTAACTACTTTACGGGCTTTGCCTTGCTGCTCGTAACGCTCATACAATTCTTCAAATTCCTTACCGTAACAATCAGCCAATCCGGGTGATTCGTTAGGACAGAACAACGACCAGTCGCCTTCTGCTTCCACACGCTTCATAAACAGGTCAGAAACCCACAGCGCATAAAACAGGTCGCGCGCGCGAAGTTCTTCCTTACCATGATTTTTTTTCAAATCCAGGAATTCAAAAATATCAGCATGCCAGGGTTCGAGATAGATTGCAAAGGAACCTTTGCGTTTTCCACCTCCCTGATCAACATACCGTGCCGTATCATTAAACACACGCAACATTGGAACTATTCCATTACTGGTACCGTTAGTTCCGCGGATATACGAACCTGTTGCACGAACATTATGAATGCTCAGGCCAATTCCTCCAGCTGATTGTGATATTTGGGCACACTGTTTTAAAGTATCATAAATTCCATCAATGCTATCATTTTTCATAGTCAGCAAAAAGCAGGATGATAATTGCGGCTTAGGTGTACCTGCGTTGAAGAGTGTGGGGGTGGCGTGTGTAAACCAACGTTCACTCATCAGGTTATACGTTTCAATTGCCGATTCAACATCTTCTTTATGAATTCCAATTGAAACACGCATTAACATATGTTGCGGACGTTCCACCACCTGCCCGTTGAGTTTAAGCAAATAAGATTTTTCAAGCGTTTTGAATCCAAAATAATCATAACCAAAATCACGGTCATAAATAATTGTTGAATCCAGCAACGCTGTATTTTCGGAAATCACTTTATAAACATCATCCGCAATCAATGATGCTTTCAGTTGTGTGCGTGGATCAACATATTCATACAGATCCGTCATCGTTTCAGAAAACGATTTCTTCGTGTTCTTATGCAGGTTGGATATGGCGATACGCGAAGCAAGTAACGCGTAGTCGGGATGCTTGGTTGTTAATGCTGCCGCGGTTTCAGCCGCCAGGTTATCAAGTTGACTGGTGGTAACACCATCATAAAGACCTTCGATTACCTTAATGGCAACCTGCACCGGCTCCACATGAGACGAAAGGCCATAACAAAGGCGCTGAATGCGGGAAGTGATTTTGTCAAACTTAACTGTTTCTTTTTTTCCGTCTCTTTTAAATACAAACATAGATTTTAAAAATTATAAGGTTAATGTAAAAACGTGATGGGCAGAGATTGTGGTGGTCGGTTAATCTGTTCCTCCGGCTTTTTTTGTTATTGCTGTAACATTAGCGTGAAGGATAAGGAGTAGTACTGAATGGTAAAGTGGTGGTGGTGTATCGTGATAGAAAATCATATCACGAATCCGGAGGAATAATTGGCTAAGCTTTTATCGAAGAAACTAAATTATAGTGCTGACAAAACAGTGCGGGAAATGTAGTTATCAACTAAATTTTTAACAACCCTCCCACAGCGATGTCCTGCCAGAAACACCGTATTATCTAGAAATCTTCGTCAAGTTTGAACTCCTGTTGTTCTTTGGTGTTCATTACTCCGGCCTTTTGGTATTCGGCCACCCGTTTTTCAAAGAAATTTGTTTTGCCTTGCAGCGAAATTGTTTCCATGAAATCAAAAGGGTTGGTAGCATTGTAAATTTTAGGGTAGCCTAATGCTACCAGCAATCTGTCGGCAACAAACTCAATATACTGACACATCAGTTTAGAGTTCATGCCAATGAGTGATACAGGTAATGCATCGGTAACAAAATCATGTTCATTTTCAACAGCATCTCTTATAATAGCATAAACACGTTCCTGGGTAAGTTTTTCCTCAAGCATGCTATACAGCAGGCAGGCAAAATCACAATGCAGCCCCTCGTCACGTGAAATTAATTCGTTGGAGAAACTGAGTCCCGGCATCAAGCCGCGTTTCTTCAACCAGAAAATAGAACAAAAACTGCCTGAGAAGAAAATACCTTCCACTGCAGCAAATGCTATCAGGCGTTCAGCAAAACTGCCGTTGTTGATCCATTTCAAAGCCCATTGTGCTTTTTTCTGAACACACGGAACGGTTTCAATAGCATTGAACAAACGTGTTTTCTCAACCGGGTCCTTTATATAGGTGTCAATTAATAAAGAGTATGTTTCTGAATGAATGTTTTCAATCATGATCTGGAACCCGTAAAAACAACGGGCTTCAGGTAATTGAACCTCTTTCATGAAGTTCACAGCGAGGTTTTCATTAACAATACCATCGCTTGCCGCGAAAAAAGCCAGTACATGTTTAATAAAATGCTGCTCATCACTGCTAATGCGTTCCCAGTCTTTCAGATCCGGTGATAAGTCAATTTCTTCCGCTGTCCAGAAGGAAGCTTCATGACTTTTGTACATTTTCCATATTTCAGGATACTTTATAGGTAGTAAAACGAACCTTTCTTTGTTTTCCTGAAGTAAAACTTCCATATATCTTTAGTTTTTAAATAGTTGACAATTCCTCTTCCCGGTTAGATCCTGAACCAGGTTATTAATGCAAATCCCTAATTAGATTTTTGATTGAAAATCAGCAGGTTTAACTTTAAAAGTTTCCGTTTCTGATTCCCTTGCAAACTTTCATAAAATTAACGTCGAAAACAATTCATTTTTTTAAACAATCGTTTGTATTTTTCAACAAAGCAGCGGTTGATAAAAAAATAAAGAGAAAACCTTTGTTTTTCATTTTTAATTATTAACTAAATATGCAAAACTGAGTGATAGCAAGGGTTTTCAGGTTTTTAATAAATAATGGGATAAAATCACTTTTCAGATTGTTTCACGGCCAATTCCAGCTTTTCAAACCATTTTTCCCCATATTTCCGGATCAGCGGATGCTTCAGGAATTGGTATACAGGCACATCCAGTTTTTTTCCCAATGTACAGGCGGCCTTACAAAGATCCCATTTATGGTAATTCAACGCCTCCGCCCCGGTTTTCATTTTGTGAATGCGAATAGGATACAGATGACAGGAGATGGGTTTTTTAAAACCGATCACACCCTGTTCCCATGCCTTTTCAATTCCGCATTTAGCGACACCATTTTCAAATATGGTATAGGCACATTCCAGGTCGCCGTTAACAAGAGGCGTTACATAGTCACCATCGCTATCAATAACGTATTTACCATACTTCACAATCGATTTCTTTCCATCCTCAGTAAGGAAAGGAGCAACTTTATCATAAATCTCTTCGAGAATTCCGAGTTCATCTTCTTCAAGAGGCGCTCCGCTGTCGCCGCCAACACAACAAGCTCCCCGGCATTTTTCCAGGTCACACACGAATCGTTTGGCGATCACATCGTCTGACACCAATATATTTCCGACCTGGATCATCTGTTTTTTTTGAGGAAGGCAAAGATAGTTAAAATGGTGCTGCGCGAGTGCGCTGAGTGAGTTTAATCATACCTTTCCCTATCTGGCTGACCTGCTGTAGCAAAGCACAAGGTAAGACGATGTTATCTGTACCTGACCGATGGCTTTATATAGCAAGGGTTCTATATCTTTACGGCCGGTAATTAAAAACCATCTGCGATGGAAGCAATAATCACTGTAAATAACCTGGTAAAAAAATATCAGTCTGTTACAGCTGTTAACGGAATCAGTTTTGAAGTTTATAAAGGTGAAATTTTCGGATTGTTAGGCCCCAATGGTGCCGGCAAAACCACTACCCTTGAAATCATGGAAACACTGCGCGAACAAACGTCGGGTGAAGTGATGATTAACGGTATGAATATACGTACTCATGCTAACCAAATTAAACAAATCATTGGTGTGCAACTACAGGCGGCAGGTTATTATCCCAATCTCACCCTGATTGAACTCATCGATTTATTTTCGGGTTTGTATAATCGAAAACCCAACCGATCAACAGTTTTGAAAATGGTCGCTCTTGAAGAAAAAGCAAAAGCAAAATATAAAGAACTCTCGGGTGGTCAAAAACAACGGTTTTCCATTGCTACAACGCTTATAAATCAACCTGAAATTATTTTCCTGGATGAACCAACTACAGGACTGGATCCGCAGGCGCGAAGAAACTTATGGGACCTGATTCGTGAAATACGGAAACAGGGCACCACTGTGGTGATTACCACGCACTATATGGATGAAGCAGAAAATTTATGCGATCGTGTTGCCATTGTTGAAAGAGGAAAAATAATCGCATTGAATACTCCCGATCAGCTAATCGATGAATTGGTTGCTACCGGTTTTGAAAGAAAAAAAGAAGTTAAAAAAGCAAACCTGGAAGATGTGTTCCTGAATCTTACTGGACATGAGTGGAGAGCCGATTAAAGAAAATCTAAAAACGTATTTAAGATTTCGCAAAAATTCCAAATGAAAAAATACAATCAGTTCACTGCAATGCTAGCTGTTACCAAAGCAAGTTTTCGTTCCATTACGCGAAGCCCGTCTGCAGTGGTTTTTACTTTGCTCTTTCCATTAATTTTTATCCTTGTATTTGGTTTCCTGGAAAATTCCGGCGTGCAACTGGATCTGGGAATTCATTCAGGCACAGAAAAAAGCAACGAAGTTTTTCAATCCTTAAAAAACACGCCCGGAATTCACCTGATCGAAGATGAAACCGATGCCAATCTTTATAACGACCTGGAAAAAGGAAGAATTGATGCTGTGCTCTCAATTCGTATGAATGCGGATACCAGTGGTCCGCGTTACTTTCTCGACATGCAAACTTCTGCAGCCAGCATGGATAACGGAGCGGTACTTCGTTCGGTTATGGAAAACCTGGTGAACAGACTTAACTTAAACGAAATTAAAACCACAGGTCGAATGGCCGAGTTACGACCATCTCAGGTAACGGGAAGAAAATATTCCAGTATAGATTTTATTTTACCCGGTCAGCTGGGATTTTCATTACTCAGTACAGGCGTTTTCGGAACTGCATTTGTATTTTTTAATTTAAGACAAACGCTCGTGATTAAACGTTTTTTTGCAACGCCTATCCGTAAACCATTTATTCTTGTTGGTGAAGCACTGAGCCGGTTGATATTTGCCATGCTGGGTGCCATTTTCATTATTGCAATCGGATACTTCGCATTCGGGTTCACCCTGGTTCATGGTTTTCTGACAGCAGGTATTATGTTGCTGCTCTCTGCACTCGGTCTAATTGTGTTTATGGGATTCGGTTTTGTAATTTCCGGATTGGCGAAAAATGAATCTATGATACCTCCTCTGGCTAATATCATTACCTTACCCCAATTCCTTTTATCCGGTACTTTTTTCCCAATAGATGCTTTCCCTTCCTGGTTACAACCTGTTTGTAATGCATTGCCTTTGACGTACCTGAATGACGCTTTGCGTAAGGTTGCCTTTGAAGGTGCCGGCCTTTTTGACATTTCTACTCAACTTTTTGTCATGCTTCTCTGGGGTATTATTGTGTATGCATTGGCTGTTAAATGTTTCAGGTGGGAGTAGTCAAGGATTAAATCATTGATTTATAATAAATTATGAAAGTTAAATGCATATCCTTCCTGCTGCCTCAAACAGTGTAAAACCAAAGTAAACATTCGGGTATATAAATTGTTGAACCATCATAACCTGGATAAAAATTATCACAGACAATTCGCTAAATTTGCAACTTAAAATATCAAAATAAAATGGGAATCTACATTATTTTCGGTTTGTTCATGCTGTTAGGTTGGCTTGTCAGCATGCAGTTAAAGCGGAAGTTCAAAAAGTATTCAGAAATAACCATTGGATCCGGTTTATCGGGAAAGGAAATTGCTGAAAAAATGCTTGGCGATAATGGTATTAATGATGTACGGATTATTTCTGTAGAAGGTCAGCTTACCGATCACTACAATCCATTGGATCGTACCGTTAATCTGAGTCATGATGTGTATTATGGAAAAAGCGCAGCAGCTGCAGCCGTTTCCGCGCACGAATGCGGCCATGCCGTTCAACATGCCCGCGCCTATAGCTGGCTGCAAATGCGTTCTGCCCTGGTTCCCATTGTAAGCTTTGGTTCAAAATGGGTGCAGTGGGTGTTGCTGGGAGGAATTCTTATGGTAAATACTTTCCCTGCACTTTTATTGATTGGTATTATTATGTTTGGCGTTATCACGCTATTCAGCTTTGTCACATTACCCGTTGAATTCGATGCGAGCAAAAGAGCCATGGTGTGGCTGGAAACCAGCCGGACTGCAAACACAGAGGAACTGGGTATGGCAAAAGATGCCTTGTGGTGGGCTGCAATGACGTATGTGGTAGCAGCACTTTCCGCACTTGCCACACTGGCCTATTATGTTATGGTATATATGGGACGAAGGGATTAATTTCTGAACTATTATTTTGAAGCGGGAGCAGTAATGGTTCCCGCTTTTTTTATTCTTTAATAAATTCCAATAAAAAGATTTCAAAATTTATACTCATACTAAAAAGAGAGCAATGAGAAAGCCATCAACAAAGCTTTAAAAGAAATA
>JALYQW010000058.1 GCA_030855635.1 Bacteroidota bacterium
TATAAAGACGGCAGATACCTTCTTTATTTTTAATTTTCTGACAGCGTGTAAAATAAAGCACGTTATTTTTTGCATCCCAAACCGAAGCTCCGTCAGATGATGATGAATTTACTGGAGGAGGAACAGCCACAGGAGTACTCCATTTACCATTGTTATCTAATGCGGCGGTAAACAAATCAAAGAACTTCTCACCATACCAACCATCACTGTTGGAACCGGTAGCTTCCATTCTTGACGACGTAAAGAACATACCGTTAGGTGCATTGGATTTAGATGGTGAAAAATCAAAATATTTTGTGTTAAGTGCTCCAACGTTTTCAACTACGGCACGGGTCGGCTTGTCTTTCCAAGCCTGCGCATCGGTTGTTTCCTTAATTGCGGCGTCAACAGTGGCGTCTTCCGGCATCAGCGTTTTATAGGCATTGTATTGTGCAATCGACTCATCATAACGTCCGGTGGCCTTCAATCCCTGTGCATATCGTAAAGTAGCCATTGGATCTTTATTGCCATCATTTACCGCTTTTTCATACCAGCCTGCAGCCTCTTTCCAGTTACTGACAGCACGGTACGATTCACCCAGTTTGTAAGCTGTTACCGCTTTATCACTTTTTTTCTTCTGCTTGCCATAGCACTTTTTATAAAGTTCTATTGCTTTAGCGTAATTGGCCTGATTGTAGGCATTGTCAGCTTTCTGGGTTTTGCTCTTGGGGGCCTTTGCTTTTTGCGCTACTACGGGAAGCGATAAAAGGGTGACCAAAAGAAAGATCAGGCATTTTGTACGGCTCATCATAATCTGAATGGTGTTATTTTTTTAAGGTGCTTTTCTGCTAAAATTTAAGACAAGCAAAGAAAAATATTATTTCCTACATATCAAAAACTATTCTTAAATTGTTGAGAGGGCTGGTTTTCCGATAAAACCAAATCTGGAATATTTTGTAATTTATTGAAAATCAAAGTTATATTTCTTAAATATCTATGATATTCAAAGTTAATCCGAGACATCATTTTAAGCATTCCCACGAAACTCAGTTTTTTTTATCTCAGGCAAGTTGAATAAATCACCTTTTATTTTCTAATGTGTCGCGTCGGCTGACTAATTAAATTGCCAGATAGTGGAATGGATTAGTGCGAAAGTTAATTGTGGTTTTTTTTAATTATAATACAAGATTTACAGGAATCCGGGAAAGGTTTTACGGATTCGGACATTAAAACCAAATTCCATAAGAGTATATTTGATCAGCAAAACCTAATTTCGCTTTTTACGTTAAAAAATTCCTCATGAGAATACCTTGCCTGCTTGCGTTGTTGTTGCTTTTTTTTGCAGATCAGTCGCCTGCACAGCTTCCCGAGAGATGCGGCACAATGACCTATCACCAGGAACAGTTGTTGGCCGATCCTTCGCGGGTTGCCCGGATGGCCGAAATGGAACAGCATGCAATGACCTGGTCGGACTATAATTCGCTTGCGCGGATGCAAGGCGTTTTGACGATACCGGTTGTATTTCACGTCATCCATAATAACATTTCTGAAAATATTCCTCTCATCAGGATACTTTCCCAACTGGATGTACTTAACAAAGACTTTTCCCGGCAGAACGCCGATGCCATTTTCACGCCTGCGGCTTTCGCTGGTGCTGCGGCCAACACCAACATCCGGTTTTGCCTGGCAAAACGCGATCCCAATGGCAATGCCACTACAGGTATTGTCAGGAAATCGACTCCTGTTGCCGGCTTCACCACCAATGATAGCATGAAGTTTGATGCTTCCGGAGGCAGCGATGCCTGGCCTTCCGACAGTTACCTCAATATCTGGATTTGTAATCTGACCGGAAATGTATTAGGGTTCGCGCAATTTCCCGGAGGCAACCCTGCCACCGACGGAGTAGTCATAAAATATACAACCGTAGGTGGTCCGGTTTTCCCGGGAACGGGAACACCTTATAATTTAGGACGATCCGCAACTCACGAAATCGGACACTGGCTGAATCTGCTGCATGTATGGGGTGATGCCATTTGCGGTAATGACCAGGTTTCAGATACTCCTGTTCAACAAACCGGTAATTACGGGTGTCCTTCCTTTCCACATATAAGCTGCATCAATGGACCAAATGGTGACATGTTTATGAATTACATGGATTACACCGATGATGCCTGTATGAATATGTTCACTTATGGACAAGCCATTCGAATGAATGCAGTATTAAATGGATCACGCCTTCCCCTCCTTTCATCACTGGGATGCCTACCGCCCGGGGCCATTGCATGTGTACTTCCAACCGGATTGAATGCTACTGACATAACATCATCCACTGCAACCCTGAGCTGGGATTCAGTTCCCGGAGCTGCGTCGTATCGCATCCGTTACAAGCCTGTTCCATTTACCGGCTGGTCAACCACTACTTCTTTCACCACCTCCACCACTTTGAATGGTTTGCTCAACAATGTTTCTTATGTTTATAATGTGATGGCTGTTTGCGATTACAGTAACAGCAACTATTCCGATGATGGAACATTTACCACTCTTGGCTGCACAGATACTATTCATATGAATAATTCACAAGCCACAGCACGGAGCATCATCACAAATGCAGATATTAATTCCCTTGTGGCTGCTCCGGGAGAAGAAGACTGGTATGCATTTTCAACTTATTCACCCGAAAAAAATTTTCAGTTGCGTTTGTCAAACTTACCGGGTGATTATGATATGAAATTATATGATGCAGGATTAAAGCTCATCAGCACTTCGCAAAACAGTGGAACATTTCAGGAAACCATCAATCACAACAGTGAAACTGCTGCAAACTATTTTATAAAAATTTATGGTTATAACAATGCCAGCGATGGCTCGCGATGTTATAATTTTCGGGTACTGACAAGCGAAATGAATTATCAACCGGGAGCAAATATGTCGAATGCCGCAAAAAAAGATTTACTCGACGGTATTGTCACACTTCCGAATCCGGCGGGCACAGAAACTATTTTTGAATTTTTATCCGGTGTATCCGGAATTGCAACAGTTTCTGTTGTGGATGTGTTAGGTCAACGGGTTTATGAAGAAGCGGCAAAAATCGAGGAAGGTAAAAACCGGTTGCGTATAAACGTAAATAATTTCAGCAACGGATTTTACCTCGTTCGGATTAATCATCCGGAACAGGACAGAAAAGGAACTTTCCTCATTCAGCATTAACGTTTTGCCTGCTGCCACTGGCCGGGTTCGGAGATGGAAAATACACATTTCCCCTTTACGTTCCAAACGGAAACGGAATCACCTTCACCATCCCAAAACACCAGGCTTGCGGCAGCAAGCTGTTACCACAGTTGCTTATGCTAATTCCAAATATGCAACTTCTGCGTTTGTCAGAAATTCTTTAATGATCATTTGATTTGACATTATAATTTCTGCAATTGAATTAGTCGACGTATTTCCCGTTCTTAGCAAATTATTTTCGGTGGAGTTCCTTTCAAAACGGAAATGTCGATGAAGTCTGAATCAAAAGTAACTATGCAAAAATTATTTCTTTTAGCATATTCCCAAATTTCAATATCGGAAGTCTGTCTAAGTTAAGTCGCTTTGTTTATTCCGATTGCGGGAAAATATCTTCGATTTTTGTTTATGATACGAAAGAAATATTCTGATCGAAAAGAAGTCTCATGAAGCAATTCTAATTCTGTTTTCTCTGTCTGCTGCAAATGCAAGGCATGCCCGTATTTCAACTTCCTTTAATTTCCCAAAACGAATAGTAGGGTCAATTGAAATATATTGCGTGTAATTCATGCAACTAATTTACAAAAGGTAATCCAATTTAGCAATTGGTGGTAACATCCTGTAAAGAACAGCCCCCACGAAAAAATATTTCATGGGGGCTGTTACTAATTCTAAAATTATTTTCCTGCAACTGCTTTTTCGAGTGCTTCAAGATCTTTTGCAATCTGAACACCCGGAAGTTTCACCGGTGCACCGACCTGGGCAAGAAAACTTCCCTGCACTTCACCGGTCTTGTATGTTGTAAAACCGATGCGGTACAGACCAACCACCAATGATTTCATTGGATCACTTGTTTCACTGGTGATGCGCATCAATGAATTGTATTTACTGCCTGATGGCTGGGCAGGCATTTCACCAGAGTCATCATTAACACCATACGAACTCCAGGATGCTGATTTTCCTTTAGCAACAATTTCTTCCGGTTTGGAAACTCCGCCGGCTCTTTCAAGTGTCACCCAGGTATCGAAGAAATTTTTCTTGTCAGTTTCGTTTTCCTTGTAGTTAACGGCAACAAAATCTTTTGCTTCGGGGATCATGTTCTCAGGCACGGGAGAAATCATACGGATTCCAACTTCAGGAGCCACGGCAGGTATCCAAACATATAAATAATAGTATTTTTTCCCGCCACGCTCCTCATCCGGCTGTGCGCCTGGCTGGATGTAGCCATAATAACTTATAATATCGGAATAAGGAACTCGGACCTCTTTACCCATTACCGATTTCTTTCCCATATCAGCACCGAATTTATCGAGCTTTTGGGCATACGTGACTGATGTTCCTGCAAGCACCGCAACAGCGGCTATAGTTGCAGCAATAAGATGTAATTTCATAAGTGTTATTGAGTTTGATTGTATTTGGGGACGAAATTACAGGAATAAGGTAAGAAAACAATTCATCTGAATATGTGCAGGCGTTTATCGAATAACCGTATGAAATTTTTTCAAGTGCAGCACTAAATGAGCGACACTCAACCGGCAGAAAACAAAAGACCCTTTCATAGAAGGGGTCAAAAATAATGAAATAGGCTTTCGGTTCTAAAAAATAAAAAAATTGCTTTTAATCTTCCGTTACCGGGATCTTGATTATCCTGCTGGTGTCTTCATAATTCAAAGTTACAGGAATACCCCCTTTAACTCGCTCAGCAATGCTGACATCGAATCCTGACATAAAAATAAAATACCTGCCACAGCTCAAATTGCTTATCACAACTTCAGCTGACGGGGCCGTGCCTGCTACCACGATATCATATAATGCAGGATTGTCACCGGGAAATTCAGTTGCATTAAATTTTATGAACACTGAATCGGGGTAATTAGGAAGGCTTGGAATGGGATCATCGTGATGCTCGGGCCGGAGTGTAATTGTGATGGAACCATTGTTATCGGCTTTACAATAGGGTTCAGGAATATCTGCGTCGCGCTTGCAGGAATTCAAAGCTAATAGTGCAGGGATGAAAGTATATGCTGATAATTTAACCAGGTTCATAAAATCCAAAATTAAAAATGAATATTTAGCGAAGTAAACAAAACAAATTTATCTTCTTCCTTTTGTGCTCCCAGATCATGATATACCGGAAGCCGGAAATCGGTTGTTACTGAAAACCTGCCAAGATAAGCATCCAGGCCTGCGGTGCCATACATGGTCTCTCCCCCTGTTTCAAGCCAGGTATCACCTTTAAATTCATCTTCTCCGCCACTTTCATACGCACCCCCCAGGTGAGGATAGATTTTGAGTGACTTAATGGCTACCTCATAAAATATACTCGGGGTAATATTCAGCGTATTTCCATAGCGGTAATCGTTGGCGCTTTCACCATTCAATTTATAACTGGCATCCAGATTCCATCCAAATCGGTTCTTCTTTCCTATGTACGACACATTCAGTAAGAAGTCAGTACTCCCGGTTCCTGAATACAGATGATGTGATAACGGTATTTCAACTCCTGAACCGCCTTCCGATTTTCCGGTTGGAAATTTAACCCCGCCACCTGCGAATATCCTGTGGCTGACAGAGTTGGAATCTGAGGGAAAGCTATTAGTCAACTGGTACATTGCAAGGAGAGTGAGATCAGAGAATGCACTGCGAGATATGGTTCTTCCCTCATATTCTAAAGTGTTTATCGAGAAAGGCAGCGTCATTATCAAACGGAGTTTTGAAACCGGGGAATACTTTACAAACAATTCTGTATTCAAAAAAGTTTCTTTTAACAAACTGCCCGATGGATCCTCCCCGGAATTATGACCGGTATGCGTAGTTCGCACGGAAGAAAACGGATCCTGCCACTCGGCAGATCTCCAACTGTTCCTGATAGCGATGGTGTTTTTATTATAACCCGGATCAAGTCCAAGATAACAATTACAAAAGTCATTGGCATTTGCAGTGCATGACAAAATTAAAATTGACAAAATAAAATATATTCGCATATTCATAAACGTTAGTTACTAAACAACATTGAAAACCGGTTTAAAGCTTTCAGTTATTATGAATATGAGAATACCTGAACATATCGGAGTAATTATCTGCAAGGATTGTCGCATTGGGACCCGATGACATGACCGTATTTGAGAACGTGGCCATATCAATAGTAGTAGGATTTTTGAAAATTTCAAGTACATCAACTACGATATGTACTTCCGGATTTTTGTTATTTGCCAGCAATAATACATCTCCATCAAAATCCAACGTTACTTGTTTGTAATTTTTATTCTGCCCCGAAAATCCACCAATGTGATATGTAAAGGTTTGGGCGGAAGTTGGAATAACCGGAGATGTTCCTTCCAGTTTCAAAAATATATAACCTGTATTCCATGTCCAGAACATTCCATTAACGGGATCAAGTGCCCCGGTTTGCGCTCCGCTCACATTGCGGGTACTATCGACACCTAAAATAAATTTTATAGATTTAAAAGTTCCAGGTGCAAGACTGTCGATTATGAGTTTCATGGAAGCGGTCGCCTCATGGTTGACCAGGAAATAACTTTCCGGAATCACATACTCGGAATTGTCATTTCTGATTAACCGGATATTGGAAATGTAATATTTAAATAAATCCGGGGTAAAATTATCTCCATTGGCATTTGTGTATGTGGAATCGAGATAAAATTTTTGTGATCCCGCAAGATGATCCATTTCTATTGTGAGCGTCGGTGCTACAACAACTGGCGTAGGGTTATTATTATTATCGTCATCCTTGTCGCAACCTGCAATAAAAAGGGAACTGAATGAGAGGGCAAGCAGTGGTAACAAATTAATTTTTTTCATATCCAGCATTTTTTGAATAATCATTATTGAATCAGTTAGATGTTTGTTCCGGTAATAACAAACTATAAATACACATAGTTAAACCTGAATAAAAATTTTTTTTAATACCTTACCATTTGAGCAGAAAGGATTTTCTTTTCTGCTCACCTTGCTGTTTATTGGTATCCTGATAAAGTTGTTTCTTAAAATAGCATTTACCTTCACACTGAATCTCAGGGGATTTTTTATTGCTACAATAAACCGATGCATAAGTCTGATAAAAGATTAAACGCCTGCAATCGTATCACTTTACAAAGATAATTTATTTACTATGGGAAGTATTATGACTTTTCTCACATAAATGTAAAAAGCCGCAAAAAAGGTGCGGCTTTTTAACTTAAGCTGTTGATAATTAACGGACTGATAACATTTCACGATACTTGGGCAATGGCCAGTAAGCATCATCTACCAACAACTCCAATTTGTCAACATGGTACCGGATGAGATCAAAATTCGGTCTTACCATATCGCAATAAGCAATTGCTTTCTCCCTGGCATGCTCAACCTTATTGGCTTTTCTTCTTTCATCCACCATAATGTCGGTGTTTTTCTTAATCACAGCCACATGCTCCGAAATTTCTTTAATTATGTCCAGTTGGGTCGCATAAGAATCAGCTTTAAGTCCCAACGATTTTAATCCTTCAACATTTTTAACAAGATCCGTCTGGTAACGAATGGCAGTTGGTATAATATGATTGAGTGCAAGCGTGCCAATGACCCTTGATTCTATCTGGATTTTTTTTGTATAAGTTTCCAGGAGAATATCATGGCGGGCTTCCAGTTCACGTGGTGTAAAAATGTTATTTTTCTTAAACAGGTCCTTCGACTTTTTAGAAACAAATGCATCCAGCGCAGGAGGTGTTGTTGTTATGTTGGAAAGCCCGCGTTTATTAGCTTCCTTCACCCACTCTTCGCTATAGCCATTTCCTTCAAACCGGATTGCTTTTGATTCCACAATATAATTGCGCAGCACTTTCAATATAGCTTCATCTTTCTTCACATCCTTTGCAATCATGGCATCCACCTCCTTTGCAAATTCCTTAAGCTGGTTGGCAACAATTGTATTTAACACCAGCATGGGGCTCGATGAATTTGCAGATGACCCTACCGCACGGAATTCAAATTTATTTCCTGTAAAAGCAAACGGAGAAGTACGGTTGCGGTCGGTATTGTCGAGAAGAATTTCAGGAATTCGTCCGATGTTTAATTTAATTTGTGTCTTTTCTTCAGGGCTCAATTTACCTTTAGCAACAGTTTTTTCAATCTCATCAAGCACTTCGCTTAGCTGTGATCCGAGGAAGATTGACATAATTGCAGGAGGAGCTTCATTTGCACCCAGTCGGTGATCGTTACTTGCTGATGCGATGCTTGCACGCAATAAGTCGGCATGCTCGTAAACGGCACGAATAATATTGACAAAGAAAGTTAGGAACTGAAGGTTTGTCTTTGGAGAATTACCTGGCGACAATAAATTTTTTCCGGTATTAGTGGTCAGCGACCAGTTGTTGTGTTTCCCGGATCCATTGATTCCCGCATAAGGTTTTTCGTGAAGAAGCACTTTGAAATTATGACGTCGTGCTACTTTATCCATCACATCCATCAATAATTGGTTATGATCAACAGCAAGATTAATTTCCTCAAATACAGGAGCGCACTCGAACTGGCTTGGCGCAACTTCATTGTGGCGGGTTTTTAAAGGAATGCCCAGCTTAAATGCTTCCACTTCAAATTCCACCATAAAAGCATATACCCTTGCAGGGATAGAACCAAAATAATGGTCTTCGAGTTGTTGCCCCTTGGCGGGGATGTGCCCAAATACAGTGCGGCCGGTCGTTTCAATATCAGGCCGCGCATTGAACATAGCCACATCAATGAGGAAATATTCCTGCTCAATACCCAGGGTAGCATTTACCTTGGTCACATTTTTATCGAAATACTGGCATACCGGAACTGCAGCCTGGTCGAGTTCGTGAAGCGCTTTTAATAAAGGTGCTTTATAATCGAGTGTTTCACCTGTGTAAGACACAAATATGGTAGGAATACACAAAGTTTTCCCTGAAGAACTTTCCATAATGAAAGCCGGAGAAGTCGGGTCCCATGCCGTATAACCACGGGCTTCGAAGGTATTTCTGATGCCACCGCTCGGAAAGCTGGATGCGTCGGGCTCCTGCTGTACCAATGCGGAGGATGAAAAATTTTCAATCGGCTTGTTTCCATCTCCGAGTTCAAAAAACGAATCATGTTTTTCGGCTGTGGATCCGGTGAGTGGCTGAAACCAGTGCGTATAATGAGTGGCACCTTTTGAAATCGCCCAGGTCATCATGGCAGTTGCTACCTGCTCCGCCACACCGCGTTCAATCTGTTGTCCACTTTCTACTGCTTCCAGCACCTGCTTGTAAGGTTCTTTGGACAGGTATTTCTGCATCGTATCCTTGTCGAATACATTCTGACCATAGTAGTCGGAAATTTTGCCCTCCGGAGGAGTCACTTTCACTGGAACGCGATTCTGTGCGCTTTCCAAAGCTTTAAACCTTAAAATTGCCATATTATTTGATATTTTTTGACAAAGGTATCATAATTGAGGGGGGTAAGTCAAGAAAAAACATATTTTTTTGAGTTGTGAGTGAAAAAAGAAGGGGGTATCATGAAAAAATCCTTATTTTCAGATTTAATTAAGGAATAAACTGTAAACACGGTAACGTTGCAACATGAAATGAGCACATAATAACATGCTCTCATTATCCTTAAAGAAATTACGAAGTATTGGAATTACCGATCCTCCTTATTGAACGGTCTGATGATCAATCTAATGGCCCTATCATAAGAAAAATAATACCACACCCAGTTAATCAAAACGATTACCCGGTTACGGAAACCAACCAGGGTCATGAGATGTACAATGAGCCAGAGCACCCATGCCACAAAGCCGTGCAATTTCATAAAGGAAAAATCGGCGACAGCTTTGTTCCGGCCAATGGTAGCAAGTGATCCGAGGTTTTTATAACTAAAGGGTTTTAACGTGGCGGATTTATTTCTGGCCACCAGATTGTATGCCAGGTTTTGAGCTTGTTGAATAGCTACCTGGGCAACCATGGGATGCCCGTTTGGATACTTGTCTTCCTTCATCAATGCTATATCACCTATAGCGTAAACGTGCTCCATTTCAAGCACCTTGTTGAAACGGTCTACTGCAATGCGATTGCCTTTCGTGATACTTGCGACTGTCACACCTTTCATATCCACACCTTTCACCCCAGCTGACCATATAAATGCGTTGCAGGGTATACGTGATCCATCAGCCAGCAGAACTTCCTGTCCGTCAAAATCCTTTACCGCAGTATTCAGACGAATATCAACCCCGATTTTTTGTAATGATTCCAAAGCTTTTTGAGAGGCAAAAGGAGAAAAGCCTGCTAATAAAGCCGGTCCTGATTCGGCAAGGATTATTTTCATTTCCTTAAAGTTCAATTCCGGGTAATCGTGCGGAAGCACATGCTTTTTTAATTCGCACAACGCACCTGCAGTCTCTACACCTGTGGGGCCGCCTCCGGCGATAACTATGTTCTGATATTTTTGTTTTTCGGATCCTGCTGATAGCGACCGTTCCATATTTTGCAACAACAAACTGCGTAGATCCAAAGCATCTGTAACTGTTTTTAAAGGCATGGCATTTTCAGCAAGCGTATTCATGCCGAAAAAATTATTGGTTGACCCTGCTGCAATCACAAGGTCATCATAGGTAATTGCTCCAATATTCGTATGCACTGTTTTAGTAACGGCATCAATGGATTTAACAGCAGCCATCCTGAAAAAGAAATCGGGATACCCCTGAAAAATTTTTCTCAGCGGGTAGGCAATGGAATCCGGTTCCAGTCCCCCGGACGCCACCTGGTATAGCAAGGGTTGAAATGTGTGATAATTATTCCTGTCGAGAAGTATAATCTGAAAACCCTTATTTCGCAATTTCTTTACCAGCCGGATCCCCCCAAATCCACCTCCTATTATGACAATTCTTTTTTTTGAAGTAGCGGGAAACAAATCGGGAATTGCTGTCATGAAAATACCGTTAAGTTCAATAAAACCTGTGATTAAAATAGGGCACTTGTAAATCTAAAAATTACCATTAATAACTGCAATCAAATTTCATCTTTGGCAGATTTAATCTCCTTTTTCACATCCTCCACCATTTTCTTTTCTTCTTCCAGGTTAACACCATCGCGGATATCATTCTGAATTCCCTGCACAGCGTCCTTCATTTCGCGCATCCCCTTACCCAGTCCGCGCGCCAGGTCAGGAATCTTTTTGGATCCGAAAAAAAACAAAACAAATAACATGATCAGGATGAGTTCACCTGTTCCAATACTCTCAAGAAAGAGAAAGACACATAACATGATTCTTGCAATTAACGTACACAAAGATACAAACCATTGGCCTAAAATGGTTTTTTAAGGTCCGAAATTCGATTCACAATCACTAATTTTGGTCAGAATATAAAAATCTGTATGGTTCTGACCAGGAAAACATTGATGTCGCCCAACCGTTACCGGCGATTGGTAAATAGAAGAAATGTTGTTGTTGATTTCCTGTTGATCACTTTTGGTATTTTATCAGCTACCCTGGGATTAAAGGGATTTATTTTACCCAATCATTTTATTGATGGTGGGGTTACCGGTATCTCGCTGCTCACGGCGCAACTCACTGGTATCGGGTTATCATTCCTGATCGTTGCTTTTAATATTCCTTTTGTGATTATGGGTTATTTTCAGATGGGAAGTCATTTCGCATTTAAAACCATCACTGCTATTATTGCACTGGCAGCATGCATCTTCCTGCTTGATTTTGAAATTGTAACCGATGATAAATTACTGATTTCCGTTTTTGGCGGATTTTTTCTTGGTTTAGGAATTGGATTGGCTGTGCGAGGCGGATGTGTTATTGATGGCACCGAAATTCTTGCCCTTTACATCAGCAAAAAAACTCCCATCACTATAGGTGGTGTGATTTTAAGCATCAACATACTGATATTTTCTTTTGCAGCATTTTTACTTGGCATTGAACCGGCTCTCTATTCCTTACTTACCTATCTGGCAGCTTCAAAAACAGTTGATTTTGTAGTTCATGGTATTGAAGAATATACCGGTGTGACTATTGTCTCAAGCAGGAGTGAGGAAGTACGCAAGATGATAACTGAGCGCCTCAACCGTGGTGTTACAGTTTATAAAGGCAAAGGAGGTTACCGGATAAAGGGAGAAGAGGAAAAAGAAATCGATGTTATTTTTACAGTGGTCACTAACCTGGAAATGCCACGACTGAAAAGTGAAATCAAAAAAATAGATTCGAAAGCTTTTATAGTTATGAATACGGTAAATGATACTCGCGGCGGAACTGTAAAGAAACGACGCCTCGGTTAATATGTTTTTGAAATCAGGGAACGAATACTAAACATACAACCATTCATCTCAGCAAAATATAATTCATAAAAAAAGCCTTTCAGGTAAGATGAAAGGCTTTTTTTATAAATACTGAATTTTTACTTTCTATCCTTATCTGTTGCTTTTGTAAAATCAACTACAATTGGTGTTGCAATACAAAGTGAAGAATAGGTACCGACAAGAATACCGATCATCATCGCAAACGAGAATCCCCGGATCACTTCCCCGCCAAAAACAAATATTGCGAAGAGCACGAAGAAAATGGTTAACGAGGTGTTGATCGTACGGCTTAATGTTGCGTTCAAAGCATTATTGATCACGGTTTTCGAATCCATTTTTTGATGCAATCCCAGGAATTCCCTGACACGGTCAAACACAACCACGGTATCATTGATTGAGAATCCCATCACGGTGAGGATCGCTGCAATGAATGCCTGATCAATTTCCAGACTGAATGGCAGAATGCCCCAGAACAGAGAGAAGATTGAAAGAAGGATCAAAATATCATGGGCAAGAGCCGTTACAGCGCCAAGTCCAAATTGCCATTTCCGGAAACGAAACACGATATAAAGAAACATAACGATCATCGAGAAAATCAAAGAATAGCCAGCCGAGGCTTTTATATCATCAGCTACAGTAGGCCCTACTTTTTGAGAACTCATAATATTATCCCTATCAATTCCCAGTGCAGAACTCAACGCCGCTTCTACTTTGGCATCAGCAGCTTCGGTATTGTCTTCAATCAGGTAAGACGTTGTAATTTTTACCTGGTTGTCGGAACCAAATGTTTTCACTTCAGGAGCCCCGCCGAAAGGTGTTGCAAGTTTACCGCGTATGTCAACAGTAGATACCGATTCATCGAACCGCACCACATAAGACCGACCTCCTTTAAAGTCGACACCGGTACTAAAACCGCGGATAGCCATAGATGCAATACCAATCAAAATGAAGGTACCTGAAACCATGTAATAAATACGTCGCTTTGAAACCCAGTCAAGTTTAATATTCCTGAAAGCATTTTCGGTTAATGGAGTTGAAAAACGAATTACCTTATTTTTTGACATCAGCCATTCGAAAATCAATCTTGTAAGGAAGATTGAAGAAAACAATGATGTGAGAATACCAATGATCAGTGTGGTAGCGAAACCTTGAATCGGTCCTGAACCAAACACATAAAGAATAATACCTGCAAGCAATGTGGTAACGTTGGAATCGATGATGGATGAATAGGCCATTTTGAAACCATCGGCAATTGCCAGTTTGGTTCCTTTACCATTACGAAGTTCTTCTCGAACCCTTTCATAAATAAGGATGTTGGCATCAACTGCCATACCCAGAGTAAGTACAATACCTGCAATACCCGGCAATGTCAAAACAGCTCCAAGAGAAGCCAGTACACCGAAGATAAAAAACACGTTGGCAAACATAGCTAAGTCGGCCACCCATCCTGCAGTGCTGTAATAAAATACCATGAACACCAGAATCAGCACAAGGGCTACAACAAAAGAGATCAGACCTGACTGAATGGCTTCATCTCCTAAAGAAGGACCTACAACTGCTTCTTCAACAATTCGAGCAGGAGCAGGAAGTTTTCCGGCTTTCAGGATATTGGCCATATCCTTGGCTTCATTGATTTCAAAATTTCCGGTTATGGAAGAACTGCCGCCTGCAATTTCACCCTGCACAGTAGGGAAAGAATAAACGCTTTCATCAAGAACAATGGCAATGCTTTTTCCCACATTCTCCGACGTTAGTCGTCTCCAGGTCTGGGCACCTTCGGCATTCATACGCATTGAAATTTCCGGCTTTCCATTAAACTGACCGAAGTCCTGGCGTGCATCCGAGATGGCGCCTCCATCAAGAGGTGGAAAATTATCACGGCCGCTAGTTTTAATTGCAATCAGTTCCAATGCTTTTGATGCCGGTGTGGGAGGTTTCACTCCCCACAAAAATTTCATATTCTTTGGAAGCAGAGCTTTTATATCTTCACGGTTCAGGATGGCATTCACTTTTGAAGTATCCTTGAATAAGGCGTACCCAATTACCGGCCCACGCTGGTATTCACTTTGGCCTTGTTCGTTTTGGAATATGGCAGGACTCAATACAGCGAAGAAAGGATTATCTTTAGCAAACTGCTCGAATGACTGAGCAGAGGAATCTGAAGTGGCTGTAGCCGGATCACCTTTGATTTGGTCAATCAACGCGGTTTTAGAAGTGTCGCGTGAATTTGAATCCGGAGTGGCTGTTGGAACTTCACCAGAATCCAGCAGATCAACATTAGTATTATCAGAAGTGATGCCTGTTGAGTCGGCGGCAAGCCTGGATAATAAAGAATCCTTTTTGCCGGAATTTTTTAATGCATCATTAATGGAATTTAAATAATTAAAAACATCTTTGTTTTCCCATGTTTCCCAGAACTCCAGCTGCGCAGTTCCCTGCAGGAGTTTACGAACACGTTCCGGTTCCTTTACACCGGGCAATTCAACCAGGATTCTTCCCGAACCTAATTGCTGAATGTTTGGCTGTGTAACACCGAATTTATCGATACGGGTACGGAGGATGTTAAACGAACGACTGATGGCAGCATCAGATTCTTCCTTAATGATATTAATAACTTCATTATTGGTGGAATTAAATGTAATGCGGTCCTGCAATTCCATCGTAGAAAAGATGGCAGCTAATTTTGCGTTAGGATCTATTTTTTCGAATGCTTCCCCGAAAAGGGTAACAAAATCCTTTTGGCTATTGCGCTGTGATAACTGAGCTTCTTCAAGTGCCTTATTAAATGTTGGATCCGTACTGTTATTGGCCATTGACCGGATAAGATCAATAACGGAAACTTCCAGAGTAACGTTCATTCCACCCTTAAGATCCAGACCCAGGTTGATCTCTCGCTCCTTCACTTCACGGTAGGTATAATCCTTTAATCCGAGGTTGTACACTCCCAATGTAGCCACTGAATCCAGGTAATCCTGGTAAGCTTTCGGATTACCTCCAGAGGCTTCACGGGCATTGCTTTCAACATTTCTGGAAACGAGTGTAAACGATAACTGGTAGAGACAAACTACTGCCAGGATGATCGCAAAAAATTTAATAGCGCCTTTACTTTGCATGAATCTGAAATATTTAAGTTCTGATTTTTTTTTGAGCCCGCAAATATAGGATTAATAGGTTAGTATTGCAACTAGGGTGAAAGTTGACAAATAATTGAAACATAATGATTTATCAATTGCTGTTGAGTAATTTCAAAGGATATCGTTACGGTGAAGCGTATCCGGTTAACACCCAAGTGGTTCGCATAGTTGGTCAGGAGTTAAAGTCCGGTAATAAAAGAATTGCCGGATAAATCAAAGGCGGCAATTCTTTCGCGGAGATTAGTTTGTTAAAAGCTGATAGTATCGATACTACCCCTTACTTTCGCACAATGCCTGTTCAGGAACCTATTATTGAAATTAGTGGTCTGTATAAATCTTACAAGGATTTTGAAGCTGTAAAAGGTCTTGATCTGACGGTATATCGCGGAGATGTATTTGGTTTTCTGGGCCCAAACGGAGCCGGGAAAAGCACAACTATCAGAATGTTGTTAACACTGATCCGTCCAACTTCCGGTGATATCAGGATTTTTGGCAAATCCCTTTCGGCGAACCGTGAGGAAATACTACGGAAAACAGGTGCTATTGTGGAGAAACCGGATTTATACGGATATCTATCTGCATTTGATAATTTGAAATTGCTGGGTAGAATGTCGGGTGTCACCATTCACTCCAACCGTATCATAGAAGTTTTGGAGCTTGTGGGTTTAAAGGACAGGGCGCACGACAAAATCAAAACCTTTTCACATGGGATGAAACAACGGGTGGGGCTGGCGCAAGCCCTTGTTCACGACCCCGAACTGATAATCCTTGATGAACCCACTACGGGTTTGGATCCACAGGGAATGGTGGAGATCAGGGAACTTATCTTTAAACTCAGCAGGGAGTATAAGAAAACCATTCTCTTATCATCTCACATCCTGAATGAAGTAGAACTGGTGGCCAACAGAATGGTCATCATCAATAAAGGCAAAGTAGTAATTGAAGGCGAAGTTGACAGCCTGTTGAACAGTGGTGATCTTAAGGTATCCATTGAAACAACGCAACCTGAAAAAGCACGACAATTGTTGCACGCATCCCGGTACCGCGAATTTTTAAAAAACGATAATGGAAATACACTGCAACTGCAGTTAAAAAAAGAACATATTGCAGGGATAAACCATTTGCTTGTTTCAGAAGGCGTTGATGTGAGTTCACTGGTTCCGGTACGTTCGCTGGAAGCCTATTTTTTAAACCTGACCTGATATGCTCAATCTTACAGCAATAGAATTATTCAAGATTTTTAGCAAGCGGCGAACGTATATCGGTTTTATTGCAATAGGATTGTTGGTTCCATTGATTCAAATTGCATTGTATATTGATGGATCAACTTATATCGAATTCAGTTTGCAAAACCTGAAAGAGGCTTTTGAATTCCAGGGAGTTTTATTAAATGGTTACCTGGCTTGCTATATCATTCTTGCCACACTTTATGTACACATTCCCTTTCTCATCACACTTGTAACGGGTGATGCACTGGCAGGAGAAGCTGCAGCGGGAACTTTCCGGATATTACTCACACGACCTGTATCCCGGACCAAACTGGTGATAGCAAAATATGTTGCTGGTTTATTGTATACTGCAGCATTAATTGTTTGGATGGCCCTTATAAGTTTACTATTAGGTATTGCGATCATGGGCACAGGTGATCTCATAGTTATTAAAAATACGGTTTATATTTTTTCCGCTGATGATGTGCTATGGCGATTACTGGCTGCATTCGGATTTGGATTGGTGGCCATGTGGTGCGTAGCTTCATTATCCTTTATGTTTTCATCCTTTGCGGATAACTCCATTGGTCCCATCATACTTACTATGACTGTGATAATTTCATTCATTGTAATTTCAGCAATCGACCTAAGTATTTTCAGGTATGTAAAACCGTTTTTATTTACCAATTACCTGGGTTCCTGGAAACTTTTTTTTGAAACTCCTGTTGACTATTACAAAATTGCATTATCAGCCGGGGTGCTGACTTTCCACAGCCTTTTATTCCTGGGTATAGCCGTTTACACAATGAACCGTAAAGATATTCTTACATGAAATTTCGCTGTATCTATTTTCGTATACTCACGCTACTGATGTTGGTCAGTTCACAACTGCTTTCGCAGGATAGAGATCCTGAGGGTTTACTGGAACGCGTACAAAATAAATTCCGTACGGTTATGGATTATGAAGCGGAAGTAACTATTAAAGTAGATGTGGATTTTATCAAAATTCCTCTAAAAAAAGGCACGATCTGGTATCTTCAGCCCGATAAAATCAAAGTTAAAACCCCGGGCTTTGCATTGCTTCCTAAACGCGGAATGAATTTTTCACCCAACCAGTTATTCACCGGGAATTATGTAACCATTTATGCGCGGGAGGAAAAAGTTGGAAATGTAATGACAACCGTGATCAAAGTGATTCCACAGGATGAAAAAGATGAAATAATTTTATCGACACTCTGGATTGACCCGGTGAGAAATGTGATTCTGCGGCTTGAATCCACCACGAAAACTGATGGTACATTCGCCATGCAATTTATTTATGATCCTGTTGCAGGAAAATATGATTTGCCGAGAGAAATTATTTTCAACTTCGATCTTCGCAAAAGCGAACTTCCCATAGGCCTCACCGGCGATTTTGAAAATTCGGCTCCAAAAGAAAAAGGACCTAAGAATACCCGGGGGACTGTGACCATCAACTACGTGAAGTATATTATTAATGAAGGAAAGGGCAATGCTGCTTTTAAAACTTCCAAAAAGTAAACTTAACGTTTTTCGAAAAGGAGTTTGAAAAAAACCCATCCGTTATAATCGACTGAAAAATAACGTCATTTTTTAACGACTTTGACCACTGATGCCGAATAATTTGTATGTTTCGGAAAATTTTCAGACTATTGCCACTTAACAGGCACCGATAATTATATGGTTAAACTTAAAGATTCCTGGGGCTCCAGGGTTGGTCTCATCCTGGCGATGGCAGGAAATGCTGTTGGCTTGGGTAATTTCCTCCGGTTTCCGGTGCAAGCTGTGAACAATGGCGGAGGTGCATTTATAATACCTTATCTCGTTTGTTTTTTGCTAATGGGAATTCCGCTTTTATGGATTGAATGGTCGTCGGGAAGACTGGGAGGAAAACACAATAACCACTCCACTCCATTCATCATCCAGTCAATGGATAAAAGAACATTCTGGAAATATATTGGTGTGTTTGGAATTTTCACCAATATCGCTGTTGCAGCCTATTATTGCTATATTGAAAGCTGGACGATGTCTTACGTGATACATTCACTCGCCGGAACATTTGACGGTATGAAACAGAGTGAGGTTGCCAACTTTTTTAACCAGTATGTGGACATTGGAGTTTCAACAACCGGTATTCCTTATGAAGCAGTAATTTTTTATGTATCATGCCTGTTGCTGAACACATGGATTTTGTCAAGAGGTCTTGCGGGAGTTGAAAAAGTAGCCAAAATAGGAATGCCCCTGTTAATATTATTTGGGATTTTTCTTGCATTCAAAGGTCTTACACTGGGAACTTCAGGTGCAACCGCAGAGCATCCCGATGCCAGTGCCTGGGAAGGACTGAATTTTTTATGGACACCCCAGTTCGATTCCCTCTATAATCCTAAAGTGTGGCTCGCCGCCGCAGGACAAATATTTTTTACCCTTTCTGTAGGCATGGGCTCCATTCAATGCTATGCCTCTTATGTCAGATCAAAAGATGATATCGCCCTGAATGCTGTTTCGGCAGGATTCATGAATGAATTCGTTGAAGTGGTTTTAGGAAGCCTCATCGTAATTCCTATTGCAGCAGGTTATCTTGGTATTGATTGGTTAAAAGAAAATGCCGGTTTTGGAATGGCATTCCAGACCATGCCTTTTCTTTTTGAACAATGGGGTCCTATTCTCTCAGCAGTTGCGGGTGTAATGTGGTTTGGCTTGTTATTTTTTGCGGGCATCACTTCATCACTCGCTATGGGAACACCCTGGATGGGATTCATGCGGGATGAGTTTAAATGGAGCCAGAACAAAGGCGCCTGGTCATTTGGATTGGTCACACTTTTAATGGGATTGCCCACTGTTTTCTTCTTTCAGCAAGGTGTTTTTGATGAATATGATTATTGGGCCGGCACCGTTTCACTAGTTGTGTTTGCGCTCGCAGAAACAATATTATTTGCATGGATTTTCGGGATGGATAAAGGATGGAAAGAAATTAACCAGGGTGGAGATATAAAAATTCCAAATGTGTACCGGTTTATCATAAAATGGATAACCCCGCTTCTTTTGTTACTGGTATTCCTGGGAGCACTCATCACTCCGGTTGGCAATGACTGGATTGGAGCTATCAATAACGGCTGGGAGCTTGATAACAGTTCTATCATAAAACAACTGACACATTCAGGTCTTAAAGAACAAATCGCTGCTGCAACTGATCCTGCACAAATTGCAATATTGACAGACCGGCTGACGTACACAACAATTGCCAGGGTTATGCTCCTGGGATTGTTTGCTTTTATTTCTGTTTTAGTATACACAGCGTATAAAAAACGCGTTAAAGAAGGGAGAATTCACTGATGAATACATCTGCACTCGTACTGATGATAAGTGTGATGTCGCTTGTTACCTTCGCGACCTTATATTTCTTTATTAAAGTATTAACCACTCCTCCGCGAAAAGAGCCTGATTCCTACTCTGAAAATGATGATGAAAATCAAGACGTTAATCAATAGCAAAAAACACTTTTGATATTGACGGAGTCTTGAGGAGTTTGCACTTACACGTGAGATTATACACTGACAATTTTTTGTTGTACTTTTTAAAAATGTTTTTCGATGTTTTTCAATCAAATAAAATCCTTTTTAAGGGATTATTTTACACTCACCAGCCGTGAACGGAAAGGGGCATTGGTACTTGCTTCCATAATTTTTATACAAATAATTGCACTGGTAAAAGTGCATTATCTTACTCCGCCTGATGAGCCTTTGATAACAACTTACCGGATGGAACTCCTGGAATTCGAGCGTAAAATTGCGAGTGAACCTACATCTTCCTATAAGTACACAAAACCTGAAAAAAACATTTCGTATTTTTATTTTGATCCGAACAGCATAACAGATCATCAGTGGATGGAACTGGGTTTATCGGAACGTCAAACTAAACTAATCAGAAATTATTTAAATAAGGGTGGCCGTTTCCGGGATAAAGAAAGCTTTGCAAAAATTTACAGCATCTCGCCTGAAATGTATGAAAAACTGAAGCCCTGGATTCTCATTCCTGAAAAATCCCATGAGAAGAAAGATCTGCCTGCAACCCGGTTTTCATCTTCTAAAAAGATTTCGATCATGGAATTAAATACTGCCGATACGACACTGCTCACTACGCTGCCATTAATTGGCCCCGGAAGATCGCGTATGATTTTTAAATACAGGGAACGGCTGGGAGGATTTATCTCGGAAGATCAACTCCTGGAAGTCTTTACCATGGATACCGCAGCGTTAAATGCGATTCGGCCTTTTATACACATTGATAGCATGCTCATCCGCAAAGTAAACTTCAATAGTGATACTCTGAATCATCCTTATCTTGGTAAACGGACAGCAGCCGCGATCATAGCGTATCGAAAGCAACATGGAAAGTTCGTTGATATCAATGCTTTACGGAAAGTAGCCGTTCTGGAAGAGCAAATGTGGCTTAAAGTTGCACCTTATGCGGTATTTGAATAATTTTGCACTCTTGTTAACCAGTACACGCAACACCTTTTTACGTCATTAATTATGGAATTCCAACCTAACGAAAATCAAAAACTCATTGCACAAACTGTTCGCGACTTTGCCGAAAAGCATATTCGTCCCAAATTGATGGAGTGGGATGAATCGCAGGAATTTCCCGTTGAGGTTTTTAAAAAAATGGGAGAGCTGGGCCTGATGGGTGTTTTAGTGCCTGAAGAATATGGTGGCGCCGGATTAGGATATTTTGAATATGCTACAGCTATATCAGAACTGTCAAGGGTATGTGGTTCAATTGGATTGTCAATGGCGGCACACAATTCTCTTTGTACAGGCCACATAATGCAGTTTGGAAATGAAGCACAAAAACGCAGGTATTTACCCAAACTGGCCACTGCAGAACATATTGGTGCGTGGGGATTAACTGAAGCGAATACAGGAAGTGATGCCATGCGCATGCAGTGTGTAGCGAAAAAAGATGGCGATCACTGGATCATCAACGGAGCAAAAAACTGGATTACGCATGGTAAAAGTGGTGACATCGCCGTGGTTCTTGCACGTACAGGTGATTTACTCGATTCCAAGGGTATCTCTGCTTTTGTAGTTGAACGTGGCACTCCTGGTTTTAAAGGGGGTAAGAAAGAAAATAAATTGGGCATGAGAGCGTCAGAAACAGCAGAAATGATTTTTGAAGATTGCCGGGTTCCTAATGAAAATGTTCTGGGTGCGATCGGAGATGGATTTATTCAATCGATGAAAGTGCTGGATGGTGGTCGTATTTCTATCGCTGCTTTATCACTGGGCATTGCCAAAGGTGCATTTGATGCTTCCATTAAATATTCTAAGGAACGCCAGCAGTTTGGAAAACCGATTTCGGAATTCCAGGCAATCAGTTTTAAACTTGCTGATATGGCCACTGAAATTGAAGCTGCTGAATTGCTCGTTATGCAGTCTGCCGATTTGAAGAACCGTGGTGAAAAAGTAACAAAACAATCTGCTTTCGCGAAGTATTATGCTTCTGAAGTTTGTGTGCGCGCTGCTACTGAAGCTGTCCAGATTTTTGGTGGATATGGATATACCAAAGATTTTCCCGTTGAAAAATTTTACCGCGATTCCAAACTCTGTACGATTGGTGAAGGAACATCTGAGATTCAAAAACTGGTAATCGCACGGGAAATTTTAAGAGATTAATGGCTGATCTTCCACCCAGCAATTAATTCTTTTATCCTCACATATTCCTTTTTTATGTCTTTTTCATTGTACTGATTAATATCATGTGATGTGGTGACGTTCGTCATTCCATGCTTTTTTGGTTAGCCCTATTTATTCGTTGCCCGTGACCGCATGACAAGACAGAGAAATAAAACCACTTCTTTTTCACCTGGCAATGTAAAAGTGTTGCCAACAGCATGCTGTTTGGTCTGACCGGTCGCTCGTCCTGCATCTGCGATCGGTTAGAGGTCATTAATTCATATATTTACATTGTATTTCCCATACCATCCCTCATGGAAATAGAAAAAGAAATTAAACAAACCGTAAAATTCACTTCTGAGTATCACAAACTTTCGGTGAATATTTTATACACTGCCTCCTGGTTGGAAATCAGTCATACCAAAAAACTTAAGCCGTATGGTCTGACGCCTCAGCAGTTTAACCTGCTGAGAATATTACGTGGTCAACATCCTAACCCGGCAACGGTCAATATGCTTATTGAAAGAATGATTGATAAAAGCAGCAATGCCTCGCGTCTCGTTGACCGGTTGGAGCAAAAAGGATTTGTTAACCGTTGCACAAGCGTCTCTGATAAGCGCTCGGTGAATGTTCGTATCACCGACAAAGGTCTTGATACCCTTAAAAAACTGGATGAACAGTACGCTTTGCTCGAAGAACCTATTAAATCACTTTCGAAAGATGAAGCCCGCGAATTAAACAGGCTACTGGATAAATTGCGGGGTTGAACAGCGTCCCAGATAAATAATTTTTCGCTTTATAAATCTTTCGGCAGCATACTGTTATTTCACTACTGTTAGAAAGTAAGGCTGACCCCCAGACTTGGCAGGATAGGCAGCTGGTCGACTCTTTTATTGGTGATGCGGTCAACATAAAATACGTTACTGCGGTTGTAAACGTTAATCACGCTGGCAGTAAGATCGAGATTGGAATTTTTTCCAACAGCAACCGTTTTCCGTAAGGATATATCGAGGCGATGGTAATAAGGCAACCTTCCTTCATTCAGTGGTCCATAAAGAATTCCTAATGCTCCGTTACCGGTAGTAGGGTCAGTATTCAAACCACCTGAATAATTGAGGTACTCGTAAAAGCCCTGTGTTTGCGTGTAAGGAAAACCAGATCCCATGTTCCAACGTGCATCAAACTGCCAGTCGAGTTTTTTTCCGAATGTATATGATCCTACAATATTCATGTTATGCCGGCGATCGAAGTGTGGCACATACTCACGGTATTCATCCCTCCTGTCGACAAACGCAAGGGAATAAACAGCCCAGAAATAAAACCGTTTATAATCATATTTAAGAGTTACATCAAACCCTTTCGCGGTACCTTCTTCAACAATATAATCGGATGTTAGAATTTCCGGTTCATCCGCATTAGCGGCTACATCTTCAAAAAGTTTATCCCTGTTGATATTCGACAATTGTGTAAATTCCTTGATGTACACCTCCATATTCAGCGACAAATGGTACGGAAGATCAACTTCCAAACCGGCTACAACGTGTGTAGCTTTTTGCAACCTGGAATCCACATCGTTACCACGAAAGGTTTTAGGAAGATTCTCGGGACCGGATAAAAATCCGTAAAAAAGATTTACCACATCACGATCTGAAACAGTGCTGATCATATTTTGTGAATACATTCCTCCGGCTGCTTTCAAGCGAATGCTATTAGTCAGGTTATACTTGGCACCCAAACGTGGCTCGAGAGAAAGTTCCGACAAAGAAGCATAGTAATGAAAGCGCATTCCGGGTTCAATAACCAGCTTACTCCACACTTTTTTGTAGTTCAGGAATGCTGCCAGCTCGGTAGTATTTTCTTCCTGTTCCACTTTTGTTCCAAGGAAATTATAATATTCGAAATCGGTTTTAAATCCGAGAATCTCGAGCCCGTATTTAAATTCACTTTTACCAAGCAGGTAAGTAAAATTTAATCCGAGGTTAAAGCCATTTACAAGACTTTCTCTCGGGCGGTTATCGGCTTCGGTGAGAGTTATTTTATACTGTGAGTATGCGAAATTTCCATCCATGAGAACCGATGAATTGCCAGGTACAATTACAAAACTGGAACCGAATCCATTCGAGTTCCATTTGTAATCGGATACGCCATTATATTTTGCACGGTCGTTAAAACTAAATCCGAACAAATTAAATTTACTTCCATTGGCATTGTTGGTAACCAGCTTTGCATAAAAGTCATTAAAGCTATAGGGTAAACCTTCTTCATCAACATAACTGTAAAAAGCTTTCGAAGATTTATCGAGGTAAGATGTTTTCCCGGAGAGGACAAATGAAATATCACCATCACCTTCTTTCTTTGCTTTTTTCAGTGGGCCTTCTATCATCAGCTTTGAGGTAAAAGGGTTTGCGCTGATTTTTCCCGCAAGCCGTTTTTTATTACCATCACGTGTTTTAATATCCATGATGGATGAGATTCTTCCACCATACTCTGCTCCGAAACCACCAGCATAAACATCGGCATTACGAATTATATCGGCATCAAAAACTGAAAACAATCCGATAGAGTGAAAGGGATTATAAATTACCATTCCATCCAACATCACTTTGTTCTGAATCGGAGTTCCTCCACGAATATAAAGCTGACCACCCTGATCACCTGAGAAAACAACACCGGGGAGAACCTGCAGATACTGAACCAGATCCGGCTCGCCTCCTACTGAAGGAAGCTGTTTAAGTTCTTTCGGTGTAATTTTATTCACCGACATTTTCACCTCTGTGCGTTGCTCCTGTTTTTCAGCTGAAATATCAATAGTCTTTAAGTTAATCGATCTTTTTTGAAGATACAATTTTTTTGTAACCAATTCTCCTGCAGCGAGGGTTATGGGAGTTTTCAGCGTATCATGTTCAATTGATGTCACTGTTAAAATATAATCACCCGCTGGTACTTTCGTTATGGAATAATATCCATTCACATCTGTGGCAGCTCCATACGTAGTTCCTGCAAGGTAAACATTGGTAAATAAAACAGGTTCGCCGGTCTCAGTTGAATAAACAAATCCGCGAATGGTTGCAGTTTGACCGGATGCGTGAAGGGAAATTAGCACTATGAAAAAGGCAAGCGAAAATATTTTTGTTAAACTGTTGAATTTCATAAACGCAGATTTTTCTTTATGGAAATTAAATTGAGTGTGAGTGAGTGAGTGATTATTTTTCAGCAGCTAATTCAATAATGGTATCGTATTCTGTTTTGGTTAGAGGCATAACCGATAACCGGCCGATTCTCACCAGTGCAATGTCTTTAAGTGTTTTAACTTCCTTGATTTTTTTTAAAGTAACGGGCTTCTTTAATTTTTTAAAAGGTTTAATATTTACTGCCACCCAACGCTCGTCGTCAGTGGTGGGATCGGCATAAGCTTCCAGGGCCACTTTCGCTATTCCCACAATTTCAAGCCCTGCATTGCTATGATAAAACATAACCAGATCGCCTTTTTTCATCCCGTTAAGGTGTATGCGCGCTGCATAATTGCGGACCCCGCTCCAAACGGTCTCACCCTCTTGTTGAAACTGGTCCCACGAATAAACATCAGGTTCCGACTTAACTAACCAGTAATTCATATACTACAACAGCATGATAGCGGTAAAACTGTCCTTCCCGGATTTTAAATGGACGGCAAAGAAAGCAAATTTAGGCGTGATAATCAGGGAATTGGAATTATTTTAACAACTTCCTCTATATGTAAACAGCTGTAAATGCGGCAAATGCAAATAATGAATATATTGTATATCTTTATGGAAGGTGTTTAAAATCCAAATTTATTGATTTCTCAATTCTTTCCATAACCATTTCTATCCCATCTTAATGTCATGAAAAAAAATCTGTTCATCACTGCTGCGTTATCATTATTGTTCCTTTCGGGAAGTCTGCAAGCGCAAACCAAAACCTGTTGTAAGTCTACTTCAACCGGTGAATTCGCAATGTTAGGTTCTGATGTTGCCTTTCAATCGGCACACCTTGCACCCGTACCATTCAATTTTGTTCCAATCAAAGGGGAGGCGGTAACCTTTCCGGTTGCTGATGGGAAAGAGGGTCATGCATACCTGGTAAAGGCTACTGAAAAAAGCGACCAGTATTTATTTGTGTTTCATGAATGGTGGGGATTGAATGACCACATCCGCCAGGAAGCGGAGAAATTTGCTGAAGATTTTCCCGGTGTTAACATCATGGCAATTGATTTGTATGACGGCCAGATTGCCACCAATGCAGAAGATGCAGGTAAAATCATGCAGTCAATTCAACAGGAACGTGCTGAGGCAATTATTAACGGGGCTATTAATTATGCAGGAAGGTCCGCCAGTTTTAAAACTATAGGTTGGTGTTTTGGCGGTGCGTGGTCGTTGCAGGCAGCCATTATTATGGGAAGCCGGGCAAAAGGCTGTGTGATGTATTATGGTATGCCTGAAAAAAATCCGGAAAAACTTAAATTAATTCAAGCTCCTGTATTAGGAATTTTTGCTACCCGTGATAGCTGGATCACAAAACCTGTGGTTGAAGCTTTTGAAGCACAAATGAAAGAAATGAAAAAACCGGTTACTATCACTTGGTTTGAAGCCGATCACGCTTTTGCTAACCCCAGCAATCCTAAATTTGATGAGGCTGCAACAGCTAAGGCAAGAATGATGTCGGTAGCTTTCCTGAAAAGTAAATAATAGCTATTCCCAATCAAACGAGTACGTAGCAAAGGTGATTTTTTCCTTTGTAAAATTACTTACTCCCCAGATTTTATTTTGCTGTTTATTGGTTGCATAGTCTAACTGAACAGGCTGGCTATTGGGAACGGGGCTGGAATATTCCTGCAACCGCCCATTCTTAAAATCTTCATAAATTAAAACCAGAGCCCTGTTGTAATAAACCACAACCTCGCGTTCCAGATCAATGAGTAGCATTTTACATTTGTTGCTGAGCCGGTCACTGAACCAGAGGTCACCCTTTTTCAGGGCCATATATGTTTTACGGTTTCCTACTTTACGGATAAAATTGTAGGCATATTGGTAAATATAGCCGTTGCTATAATTCAGATATAAATTATAGGAATAATCGAAACGTGTGTAGTAAAAATCCTGCAAATATTCACGGTTGTTATAAAAGGTAGGCACCGAACCTATTTCAAAAAATTTATACCAGTGATTCTGATAGATATACCAGTCTTCAGGTTTATTATAAGGCAATTTTTCAAGTGCAAAATTACGATGCGCATACCGGTAGATGGTTTTCTCCTCATTATCCATGATAAGCAGGTTATCATTTTCATCAAATTCCATGTTACGAATACAACCCTTATATTCAAGCGAAATGCTGTCCTTAACCAAACCGTTTGAAATGAAATATACTACGGGACGGTTGCACGAATTAAATGCGATAACCTCTTGTGAATTAACAGCCATCTTAAAATTATACTGGCCTTCACCCATGATGAGATGCCGGTTAATGGCAAACAAATCTTCTTTAACCAGCTGGCCGGAAACTGATTTTGAAAATAATACAAATACTAGCAATAGGATAAGATGCACCGGCGAATTTTTTTTTGCATGAGCAAAAGTACAAAATGATTTTGGATGGGTGGGGAATGAAATACGTGGAACTAAAAAGCCCGGTTGTTTTCAACCGGGCTAAATTATTCTACTTACTTAATTATTGTCAGAATACTCCCGGTATGGCTTCGATTTCGGTAGCAGGATCCAATGGATAATTGTTTCCCTTGGCCTTCGCTTCTTTTTTGTGCTTCCGTTTCAATTTAATTCGCTCACTAATAAGGTACATAGAAGGAACCAGGATCAACGTAAGGAACGTTGCGAAGCTTAAACCAAAAATCATTGTCCATGCCAAAGGACCCCAGAAAGCAACACTGTCACCGCCAAAGAAAATATGCGGATTTAATTCTGTAAACAATTTCACGAAATCAATATTCAGTCCCACCGCCAATGGAATTAAACCAAACATTGTAGCTGTTGCTGTCAGTAACACAGGAGTCATCCTGGTTTTACCTGCTTCCACAATCGCTTCACGCAAATTCATACCCTGTTCTCTCAGCAGATCCGTGAATTCCACTATGAGAATTCCATTCCGCACCACTATCCCCGCAAGGGCTACAATACCAACACCGGTCATAATGATAGTAATTTCCATATCAAAAATGGCATATCCAAGGAATACTCCAATAAGACTGAAAATAATTTCTGTGAGAATTATAAGCGGCTTACTGAGTGAATTAAACTGCGTGACCAGAATAAGGAATATAAGTCCCAGTGAAATTAACAATGCACTTCCAAGGAAAGCCATTGTTTCTTCTTGTTCCTGTTGTTCACCTGTCATATCAATTGCTACACCTTCAGGCAAAGCGTATTCTTTTGCCGCAGTCTGCACTTCAGCAACCACGGTATTGGGTGAAAATCCATTTAGAATATTTGAATATAGTGTAATGACCCGCTTCTGATTCTTACGCTTAATGCCGGCATAAGTTGACGAATATTTAATATCCGTGAATGCCGAAAGCGGAACCTGACGAATCATACCGTTCATATTCATATCACGGTAAGTAATTTTCATATTACGCAACTGGTCAATATTTTCGCGTTGATTTTTAGCAACACGCAATGAAATATCATACTCATCATTATTGTCTCGGAATTTGGAAATTTCCTTACCAAAAATAGCAGTCCGTAATTCTGAACCTATCTGTCCGGTGGAAATACCTTCTCTGTTCGCCCGTTCGCGATCGATATTGAAAACTATTTCCGGTTTGTTATTCTGCAGGTCTGATTTCAACTCCTCAACACCGGCAATCTGTAACGACTCAAGGTGTCGTTTCAATCCGGTAGAAGCCGCAATCAAATCTTCAAATTTGTCACCGCTTATTTCAATGTTTATAGGCTTACCAGTAGGCGGCCCTCCCTGTTCCTGGTCAACAGTGATTTCAGCTCCGGGAATGCCCTTAATATTCTGCCGGATCTTAGCTAAATAATCACGTGTTGAGACTCCGTCGCGTTTCCCAAATTCAACAAAAGCCACAGATACTTTAGATCGGTTCGGGTAGCTTGCCTGGTCATTCTCGGCAGGATCCGTTACCCCGACAGCGACGTTAGAAATAATGGAGGAAACTATTTTATTATCAACACCAACTACATTGGTAACACGGTCCTCTACAATTTTTGTGATGGAATCAGTATAAGCCTGGTCAGTTCCCACAGGAAGTGTGATATAAACATAAATAAAATTAGGATCTGATTGGGGGAAGAAACGTATTCCCGGCGACCGGAGCCAAACTAGTCCAATGGTCAATAAAAACAACCCTAACGTTCCCATGAGCATGGTCCACGGACGATCGAGTGTCCACGATAAAATTCTCTTGTACCACTCGGAAAAGGAAGGCCATGTTTTTTCCTGGAAATGTTGAATGGCGTTTATCATCCACATCTTGTAGGTCACATAAATCAGGGCAATGGTGACAAAGAAATTTCCTGCTCCAAAATTTCCCGATACATAAGAAATTGCTGCCAACGAACCTAAAATAATTGATACGATTTTAATACTCCTATTTCTGCGGGGTTTATCTTCTTTGAATTCATCTGCTTCCATAAAAGTAACCGCGAACACAGGGTTAATAATATATGCCACAAGTAAGGATGCGGTGAGTGTGATGATAAGAGTTATTGGAAGAAAAAACATGAACTCGCCAATTACACCCTGCCAGAACGCTAAAGGAACGAAAGGAGCTAACGTTGTGAGCGTACCTGATAATACGGGTAGGAACACTTCACCGGTTGCCGTTTTTGCAGCCGTTACTATATTAACTTTACCCTTGTTAAAAATACGATGTGTATTCTCAATTACAACGATAGCATCATCCACTACAATACCTAATGCTAAAAGGAAGGAAAAAAGTACGATCATGTTCATGGTAAAACCAATGGTTGGCATAAACAGGAAGGCAAGGAACATAGAGAGCGGTACTGAGAGTGCCACAAAAATCGCGTTGGTTGCTCCCATGAAAAACATCAGCAGAATTGTAACCAAAATAAAACCAATAATAATGGTGTTGATCAGGTCATGCAGGGTTACACGTGTTTGATTTGATTGATCGCCGGTAATGGTGATCTGGAGATCTTTCGGGAAATTCTTAACTTGCATTTCACTCACGATTTCCTTAATCTGGTCGGAAGCTTCAATAAGATTTTCGCCACTGCGCTTAACAATATTCAGCGTAATTACATTCTTTCCATATAATCGTGCATAACTTTCCTGGTCCTTAAATCCATCTTTCACCTCGGCAATATCCCGCAGATAAATAGGAGAGCCTTGCGTTGATACAACTACTATATTTCTCAGGGTTTCCACATTTTTAAATTCTCCTTTTACGCTAATGGATCTTCTTAAGCCATCCATTGGCACCGTACCACCTGAAATGGTCATATTTTCAAAAGCAATGGCATTTTCAATATCGCGCATAGAAACCTGAGCAGCCTGAGCTTTATACATATCTACGTTGACCTGAATTTCGCGCTCTAAAGCACCAACTAAATCCACACGCGTGATTTCTTTCATACTTTCGATCCGGTCTTTCAGGTCATCGGAATATTCCTTTAACTTGTCAAGGGGATAATCACCGGCGATATTTATGTATAGAATCGGAATGTCAGAAAAATTAATTTCCTGCACATTCGGATCATTGGGAAGATCGGCAGGTAAATCATTCCTGGCTTTATCAACAGCATCCTTTACCTTTTGCTTAGCTACGGTTACATCAATATCGGTGTTAAATTCTACAATCACATTTGAAAAATCCTGTTGTGAATTGCTGGTAATTTTCTTTACCCCAGAAATGGATTTCATTTGTTTCTCTAACGGTTTGGCCACAAGGTTTTCCATATCCTCGGGAGACGTTCCGGGATAAACCGTGCTCACAAAAATTTGAGGTACAACAATGTCAGGGAAATTTTCTTTCGGCAGAGAATCGTATGCGACAAGTCCGGCCAGGGTAATGAAAACCGTAAGTATATAAATACTTGTCCGGTTATCAATTGCCCAACTAGAAGGTTTAAACTCTTTGAATTTATCGATCATAACTTATTTTTTAAAAGGCCTGTTTATTTGGTTCTTAATTCCTGCCCGTCATTCAGATCGCGGTAACCGGAAACAATAACCTGGTCTGATCCGGTTATACCTGAGAGAATTTCAGCTTGTCCATTGTAAATTTTCCCTGTGGTCACATTTTTACGCCTGGCAATGAGTTTACCATTTTCATTCACAGCAACCATGGCATAATATCCTTCACCACTTCGTTGCAGCACATCAACCGGTAAAACAAGTGCATTTTCAACTTTGTAATCCACTATCTTCATTATTACAATCATATTTGGACTAAAACCTTCTACGGAACCCGTTAGTGGCACCTCAACATTGAAAGTACGGTTAAGCGGGTTAATTGAACGGGAAGCGAAACTTACTTTGGAACTGATTTCTTTATCAAGGTCGGGGAAATATAATGCTACTTCATCTCCTTTGCGAATCTTTCCTGCAAACGACTCCCCTACTTCACCTTCCACTTTCAGGCCAGTCAAATTCACTACGTTAAAAGCTGCCATCCCCGGCATCAGGGATTGACCGATTTTAACTCCAACGTTATCAACCGTACCACTTACCGGTGATTTAATTTTGGTCATTTCCAGCTGCTCATTGACAGAACCCAGTCGCTTTTCCAGAGACTCCATATTATTTTTAGCAGTAAGAAACTGAACTTCGCTACCAATTTTCTGATCCCATAAATTTTTCTGCTTCTCAAAAATATTTTTTGCAAAATCATATTGAGTTTGCACTTCAGCTTGTGATTGACGGACAATCTGGTCATCGAGCAGGGCCAATACCTGTCCTTTACCAACATTATCACCGACCTTAACCTGTATGTTATAAACCGTTCCCTGAGTACGTGGGCTTACGGTTACACTTTCATCGCCATCAACTTTTGCCTGCACTTCTACAAAATGTTTAAATGGTGCAGGTTTAATTTGCTGATAAACGACTAATTTTGTTCCGGTATTATCACCACTTTCGGTTTTCAATTCCGCCTTCAGTTCCTGCACTTTTTCATTCAGCGCAATTTGTTCCTTCAAAAGGGAATCCAATTGTTCCTGTTTGTTAGTAGTTTCCCGGCCGCCGCAACTGACCAGAAACAGAGCAATTGCAACGGTGTACATGAAATTTTTCATAAAATAGTAAGTTGAAAATTATTATAGTTTGATGTGAGTTTTAAATCAGTATTTGTAATTCCCAAGTGCTTTGTCAAGATCAATTTTTGAAATTATTGTTTCCAGCAATGCAACATAATAGTTAGCTTCTGCATCACGCAGTGAAGATTCTGCATCAATCACTTCAAGATTGGAACCCACGCCCTGATCATACTTAATTTTTGAAATCCTGGCAATTTCTCTGGCAAGATTGCGGTTTTTATCTTCAGTCTTCAGTTGATCAATATTAGATTGAAACGTATTCATTGCATTCTCATGTTCCAATTTAATTCCCTGCTCCAGAGTGTAAAATGAATTTTCAACTTTCTGCCGGTTCAATTCCGCCTGCTTCACCTGGAAGCCGATCTTATACCCTCCGAAAATTGGAACCGACAAAGAAATACCGATTATCGAAGACGGATACCATTTGTAACCGGATTCAAAAAAATTAAACTCATTACGGGATGCATTGGTGCTCAGATTTCCGAATGCCCGAAGACTGGGCCATCTTGCTGTTTTGTAACGCTTCAGATCATAACCGGCCAGTTCATGCTGCGTTTCGAGAATTGAATATTCAATTCTTGATTTAATATTCACACTATCGGTTGGTGTTACTGCAGTATCAAAATTTACCGAGGCAATATTTTCAGTGAGTGTTATCGGCGTATTTATATCCATTCCCATCTGGAATTTAAGCAGGTTATAACTGTTGGTGACTAAACGCTGTGTTTGCGACAACGCACTTTCAACCAGATTATAACTCAAAGCAATCCTGTCGGCATCTATTTTTTCCACAAAACCATTATCAAAAAGTGCTTTTGTATCATCTCTTAATTTACCAAGCCGCGACAAATCCACCGTCAGTTGCTTTGCCCGCTCTTTAGTAACCAAAACATAATAATACGCTTTACTTACGTTAACCGCAGTTTCGATTCTGGTACTCGTCAATCCTTTACGCGCTAATTCAACATAAGTCTTCGCTGCCTTTAATCCAACAAGGTAGGTTCCGTCGAATAAAAGTTGTGAGGCGTTGATTCCTGCAGAAGCAGTATAAGGCTGACCAAATTGTACGGGCGCGAAAGTACCGGGTTCACCATTAAAAAATTCAGCAGGAACAAATTGTGTTGGAATTTCCAGGTACTTATTCATATCTGCCGTTCCATTTACCTGGGGTAATCCAACAGCAATGAGTTCATTGGTCCGGGCTCGTGCAATTTCCGCATCGAGTTGAGCATTCTTAATATCTACCTGATTTTTTAATGCATAATCAATGGCTTGTTGCAGTGAAAATTCTGAACCGGCAGTTGTTTGCGCAATAAGCATTGCAGGAGAAAAAATAGAAAATGCAACAATCAGTAAATTTTGATAAACCGTTTTTGCAATAGCGTGAGTTTTCATAAAAACAGGAATTAGTCCTCTTCAGTTATTTGTTTGTATTTGTTAATCAGCTTGTGACCTTTAATGGTGGTGATGCCGTGCATAAAATGACTGAATAATTGAATCTGCACTTTGGCAAAATTAAATTTGTCGGGTGGGAAAACGAGCGGATTAAATCCCATCTCCACTTCTTCAATGCGTAACCGGGCAATAATTGGTATATTCATATCCTTGCGGTACAATCCCTGCTCAACACCCTTTTGCAGATTGGATTCAATGGATACCATTACTTTCTTTTCTTTAAATTCCCTGAAAAGTTTCCATGCTGATGGATGATATTTTTGCAAATCATAAAAAAGATTCGGATTCATAGAAGTATACATGTGCTCCATGTGTTTCATTATGCTCATCAGTTCCGCGATCGCATCAGACGCACTTTCTGTAATATCATCAAAGACGCATTGCCGGTTTACCAGGTCATGCTGACAACACTTCATTACCATGTCATTTTTATCATGGAAATGCTGATACAATGTTTTTTTTGACATACACAGATGCTTTGCCACATCGTCCATGGTAATACTTTTGATACCAAACCGGTAAAACAACTCGGTTGCCGATTCTATTATTCTGTCTTCTGGTTCCATTTTCTTTCTTGAGGTGCAAAACTATGGAAACTTTTAATGTTTGTAAAGTTTCCTTGAAAATAAATACTTAAATTATTGATTATTAATCAGTTTAATTTATTTAATAGTAAAATAATTATTGAGAAACGAAAATAGTTTTTACAAATCGGGTGAAATAACCTTCTGAAAATCGTTGTGTATCTTTGCGCACTGAAACCCCAGCTATGACCATTTCCACGTTTGACGCCATTTCGCCCATTGATGGACGGTATCGTAAAAGCACTGAAGCATTGGCTTCCTTTTTTTCAGAAGCATCCTTAATGCGATATCGTTTAAAAGTAGAAGCCGCTTATTTTATCGCTTTGTGCCGGATACCCCTTCCGCAACTAAAAGACGTAACCCCTCAAACTATAAAGGAATTTCAGGATTTAGCAGCGGATCCCAATAGTGTTGATATAAAAGCAATAAAAGATATTGAAGCAGTAACCAACCATGATGTGAAAGCGGTGGAGTATTACATCAAACAAAAGTATGAAGCTTCGTTAGGTGAGGCCAGTGAATTCATTCATTTTGGGTTAACATCGCAGGATATAAACAACACCGCCATTCCGTTATCGGTGAAAGCAGCGATGCAGGAAATTATGATGCCTGCCCTTAGTGAATTGCGCGATAAGCTAGCTGAAATGTCAGAACAATGGCGCATGATTCCCATGTTAGCACATACTCACGGTCAGCCGGCTTCCCCAACTGCACTTGGAAAAGAAATAGCCGTTTTTGTAAACAGGCTGGATGCGCAGATACAATTATTGCAAACCATTCCCTGGTCGGCGAAATTTGGTGGCGCCACAGGAAACTTCAATGCGCATTATGTTGCCTATCCTTCCATTGACTGGCAAAAATTCGGCAACACTTTCGTGGAAAGCCTGGGCTTGCACCGGTCGGAGATCACTACGCAAATTGAACATTACGATAACCTCGCGGCATTATTTGATAACCTTAAAAGAATCAACACCATTCTCCTTGATTTTTCGCGCGACATGTGGAATTACATTTCAATGAATTATTTTATCCAGGAGGTTAAAAAGGGCGAAGTGGGATCCAGTGCGATGCCTCACAAGGTGAATCCCATCGATTTTGAAAATGCTGAAGGGAATCTCGGTTTCGCCAATGCCATCTTCGAGCATCTTTCGTCGAAATTACCGATATCACGAATGCAGCGTGATTTGACCGACTCCACCGTACTCCGCAATGTAGGTGTGCCCTTTGCGCATTCTTTAATTGCATTTAAATCGCTGATGAAAGGGTTGAAGAAGATAAAAGTAAACGATAATGCGATTCGGGCTGATCTTGAAAATAACTGGGCTGTGGTAGCTGAAGCCATCCAAACCATTTTGCGCAGGGAAAATTATCCCAACCCTTACGAGGCGCTTAAAGATCTTACCCGTACGGGTGAAAAAATAACCCAGGAAACATTGTTAAATTTTGTGGAAGGATTAAACGTAACAAAAGCGACAAAAGAAGAATTGAGAAAATTAACTCCTGATAACTTTGTGGGAATGGCAATGAAGTTTAAAATTTAATTAGATAATTGCTTTCTGCAACAGCTTACAGACTTTAAATTGTTCCCTTGAAAATAACCGGTTTTACTTTTATTAGAAACGCCATCAAGTTTGATTATCCCATACGGGAAGCGATACTTTCCATACTTCCGCTTTGTGATGAAGTTATAGTGATGTTAGGGAACTCAGAAGATGACACAAGAACTTTGCTGGAATCCATCGGGGATCCGCGTGTCAAAATTTATGACAGTGTTTGGGATGATTCTTTAAGGGAAGGAGGCCGGGTATTAGCCGAAGAAACCAATAAGGCACTGGATAAAATACCACCCGATACCGATTGGTGCATTTACATTCAGGGCGATGAAGTTTTTCATGAACAGGGTATGGGTGCAGTGAAAGATGCCATGCTGAAATATAAAGATGATAAAGAGGTGGAAGGATTGTTGTTCAATTTTCGTCACTTCTATGGTTCGTTTGATTACCTGGGAAATTCGAGGAAATGGTATCGTAAGGAAATTCGTGTCATAAAAAATGATAAACAGATCCGCTCCTATAAGGATGCACAGGGTTTTAAAAAGAATGGCAAAAAATTACGGGTGAAACAGGTGTATGCATTCATTCATCATTACGGCTGGGTTAAACCTCCCAAAGCTATGCAGGCCAAGCAGGAATCATTTCATAAACTTTGGCATGACGATGCATGGGTAAAAGCAAATGTTATTGCAGCGGAAGAATTCGATTATTCTAACATCGACTCACTCGCACTTCACCGAGGAACACATCCTGAAGTAATGCAAGAACGCATTGCAAAACAAAACTGGAAATTTTCATTCGATCCGACTAAGAAAAAAATGACGGCGAAATCACAATTTTTGCATGCCGTGGAAGATTTTTTCGGGTGGCGTATTGGGGAGTGGAGGAATTATAAGCTTTTAAAGTAATGGTTGGTGGTTCGACTACGCTCACCATAGATAAAGCTCGACTACGCTCGCTTTTTCAATAAGCTTGCCGTCAGGCAAGCTTATTGTTACAAGAAAATTATCGGGAAAGTAGAGAAAAGCAAGCTTTTCTCTACTCCAATGTGCCTCCATAAACTGCCAGACTGCCACCGGCAGTCTGGCAAAAAGCGAGCGTAGTCGAGCTTTATTTTTTTGTCTCGGTGAGCGTAGCCGAACCTCGAAAAAAAATGTTATTTTAGCAAAACTTTTCATTTTATAAATTTTTCAATTTTATGAACAATCTTTTCTACACCTACATTTTGCATTGCAGTGATGATTCTTATTACGTTGGAGTGACCAATAATATCATTCGAAGAGTAAACGAACATAATTCCGAAAATTTTCCCAGATCTTATTGTTATTTAAGAAGACCTGTAAATTTAGTGTACATAAGAATTTTCCATTACATTGAACAGGCCATTGCTTTTGAAAAACAACTTAAACGCTGGAGTAGAGCCAAAAAACAAGCTTTGATATACCAGGATTTTAAAAAACTGCATGGATTAGCTGCCTGCAAAAATAAAACAGCCAGCAACCTGTACAATAATCCAAACAAATCCAATACCCCTCAATAAGCTTGCCGTAAGGCAAGCTTAATAAAAAAGCGAGCGTAGTCGAGTATTATTTTCTAGTCACAACAAGATTGCCATCAGGCAATCTCTATAAAAAAGCGAGCGTAGTCGAGCTTTATTGTTGTATGTCTCGGTGAGCGTAGTCGAACCGCTAACCGCTAACCGCTAACCGCAAACCGCTAAACCCCCTCCGCCAGCACATCAACCAAATGCATCACTTTCAACGAAATATTATTTTTAGCAATGTAACCCTCCAGGTGCATCAGGCACCCCATATCAGTGGAGATAACCACGTCGGCGCCGGTAGCTAATATATGGTTTACCTTTTTTTCGGCCAACTGTGTAGCGATACCTTCAAATCGTGTAGCGAATGTTCCTCCCCAACCACAACAGGTTTCATTATCGAGAGCCTCAACGAGCTTTAGTCCCTTGACTTTACTTAATAATAACCGCGGACTTTCATGAATACCGCATTCCCGCAAGGCGGAACAATTATCGAGAAAAACCGCTTTACCGATCATGCGGGAACCTACATTTGTTACGTGCATCACGTTCACCAAAAAATCAGAAAATTCGTAAAAATATTTCTGAACCTGTTTATATTCGTTATGCAATGAGGAGTTATGAAAAAGTTCAGGGTAATAATTTTTTACCATGCTTACGCACGAAGCTCCCGGAGATACTATGTAACGGTCATTTTGAAATTCACAAATGAGTTTCTCCCCTATTTCCTTGCAATGATCCCGGTAACCCTCGTGAAATGCAGGTAAACCACAACAAGTTTGATCGGCATTATAATTTACACCACATCCCACCTTCTCCAAAACTTTCACCATGTTCAGGGCTGTACCAGGATAAACCTGGTCAATGTAACATGGAATAAATATATCTACAATCATAATGAATACACGAGTCCACCTCGTTAAGAATTAAATGCCTTAAAAACTCCTTGTTAAACTTCCATTTTTAAATTTTCAACATTATCTTCCCTGCTTTTTAAGATCATGCTTCGTAACAGGAAAGTCAGCCCGACAATAAAAAATACAATCAGTGCCAGGATAGAATTGCGCATGCTACCGGTAATTTCTTCAATCATACCATACGAAGCAGTGCCTAGCACCAGTCCTATTTTTTCGCAAACATCATAAAAACTAAAATAAGAAGTGTGATCCTGGGTTTTAGGAAGCATTTTCGAATACGTAGAACGACTCAGTGCCTGGATACCTCCCATTACCAGTCCGACCACAAAAGCGAGAATGTAAAAAGATTCCACGGTGTAAAGGTTGTAAGCAGTGATACAGATTCCGACCCATATAAATATTGCAATGGTAAGCGTTTTGATATTACCGATCTTCGATGATACCAGTGAAAAAAGATAAGCGCCTCCAATAGCGACAAATTGAATTATGAGCACCGTAATGATCAACTGATCCGTAGCCAGATTAATTTCTTTTTCCCCAAAAATTGAAGCTACATACATCACCGTTTGCACGCCCATGTTGTAGAAGAAAAAAGCCAGCAGAAAACGGGTAAGGTACTTCAGTTTTTTCAATTCATTCCACACTTTCCGGAGTTCATGATACCCTTTCATCAGGTAACGACCTTCCCTTTTACGTTTATAAACATTGGAGGGCAGGTAATAAAACGTATAGGCTGAAAACGTTATCCACCAGGCTCCCACAATCAGGAATGAAATCCGTGCGGGTAATGTTGTGTCTTCCGGAATTCCAAATAGACCGGGTTTCATTATCATCAATAAATTAAACATCAGCAATAATGAACTTCCTATATAACCCAGCGCAAATCCTTTGGCACTGATGCGATCCTGGTCAACGGGGTCAGCAATTTCCGGTAAGTAAGAATTGTAAAATACGATACTTCCTGCAAAACCCACACTTGCCAGCATGAAACAAAGTACACCAACCCATAGTGTTTGACTATCGAAAAAAAACAATCCCGCACAGGAAATACTTCCCATCCAGGCAAAAAATTTCATAAATCCCTTTTTACTTCCGCTTGAATCGGCGATACCTGAAAGCAATGGTGATAATAAGGCAACAATTAAAAACGAAAGAGATATGCAGTAGGTATACAGCGCACTGTTTTTAAAATTCATTCCCAAAAAATGCACCATATCGCTATCACCATTGGTAGTAACTTCCATAAAATAAATCGGGAAGATAGCCGTAGTAATGGTTAGCGAATAAACTGAGTTGGCCCAGTCATACATAGCCCAGGCATTAATTATTTTCCTATTGCCTTTTATGGAAGGAAGTGGCGTGCCTGTGGTCAAAGTTGCTATGTATAGAATTATAAATGCTAAATGCTAAATTTTAAATGAAGTAAAGTAACCATTCAAAATTTAGCATTCAGCAGTTGCTATAATTATTTAACTTTCTTTTAGTGATAATTTTATCAGGTTCAACGCAGATCCTGCTTTAAACCATTCAATCTGCCCTTCGTTATAAGTATGATTTACTATAATATCATCCGATGTTCCATCACGGTGATTGAGTACAATCGTTAACGGAATTCCGGGAGCGAAAGAGCGGAGCCCTGTGATATCGATTGCATCATCTTCCTGTATTTTGTCATAATCGGTTTTATCGGCAAAAGTTAATGCCAGCATTCCCTGCTTCTTGAGATTGGTTTCGTGAATACGTGCAAATGATTTTACAAGCACTGCTCTGACACCCAGGAAACGAGGTTCCATTGCGGCATGTTCACGCGAGGAGCCTTCTCCATAATTTTCATCTCCCACAACAATACTTCCGATTCCTGCAGCTTTGTAAGCGCGTTGGGTGGCCGGCACCGGTCCATATTCCCCGGTGAGCTGATTTTTTACCAAATCGGTTTTCTCATTGAAAAAATTAATAGCACCAATGAGCATGTTGTTTGAAATATTGTCAAGATGACCGCGGAATTTCAACCACGGACCTGCCATTGAAATATGATCCGTGGTGCACTTGCCTTTTACTTTAATTAGCAGTTTTAGATTGTGCAAATCTGTACCTTCCCAGGGAGCAAAAGAATCAAGCAACTGCAACCGTGTTGATTTGGGATCCACACTAATGGCCACCTGACTGCCATCAACAGCAGGAGCCTGGAATCCGGCATCTTCCACATCAAATCCTTTTGCAGGCAATTCAATTCCTTTTGGTTCTTCAAATTTTATTTGAACCCCTTTTTCATTGGTAAGAAAATCAGTAATTGGGTTAAATGTAAGATCTCCGGCAATAGCCAAAGCAGTTACCAGTTCAGGCGATGCAACAAACGCATGCGTGTTGGGATTGCCATCATTCCGTTTTGCAAAATTCCTGTTAAAAGATGTAATGATAGAATTTCTTTCACCCTGATCCGCATTGTGACGATCCCACTGACCGATGCAAGGTCCGCATGCATTGGCCAGTACTACCCCTCCCATTTTATCAAATATTCCGAGATAGCCATCCCGTTCAACGGTAAAACGTACCTGCTCAGACCCGGGCGTTATGGTGAATTCTGATTTTGCAACCAGACCGTTATCGACCGCCTGTTTGGCTACAGATGCAGCGCGTGAAATATCTTCGTATGATGAGTTGGTGCACGAACCAATCAGTCCGACATCCAATTTTGCCGGCCAGTTATTTTCCTTAACTGCCGTTGCAAATTTAGAGATTGGCCATGCAAGATCCGGAGTAAACGGGCCATTCACATGAGGTTCGAGTTCACTAAGATTAATTTCAATAACCTGGTCAAAATAATTTTCAGGATTGGAATATACCTCATAATCACCGGTAAGATATTCAGCAACGGCATCTGCCATAGAAGCTACATCGGCACGACCGGTAGAGCGCAGATAATCGGCCATCTTTACATCATAACCAAACACTGAAGTTGTCGCTCCGATTTCAGCACCCATGTTACAAATGGTACCTTTGCCGGTACATGAAAGCGATAGTGCACCCGGGCCAAAATATTCGACAATAGCTCCTGTCCCACCTTTAACGGTGAGTATACCGGCAACTTTCAGGATCACATCTTTCGAGGAAGACCACCCCGATAATTTTCCAGTCAGTTTAACACCGATCAGTTTAGGAAATTTTAATTCCCAGGGAAGTCCGGCCATAACATCACACGCATCGGCACCACCTACGCCAATGGCAACCATTCCTAATCCACCAGCATTCACAGTATGAGAATCGGTTCCGATCATTAGTCCGCCGGGAAAAGCATATTGTTCCAGGATAACCTGATGAATGATACCTGCTCCCGGTTTCCAGAATCCGATACCATATTTATTAGAAACCGAGGCAAGAAAATCGTACACTTCCCGGTTGGAATCTTTAGCTGTCTGAAGATCTTCAGTAGCTCCGTTCTTTGCCTGGATCAAATGGTCGCAATGAACAGTTGAAGGTACGGCAACCTGCGGGCGACCTGCCTGCATAAATTGCAAAAGTGCCATCTGGGCAGTGGCATCCTGCATGGCAACACGATCGGGGTTAAAATCCACGTACGACTTTCCTCTTTCAAATGCCTCACTGGCATCACCTTGTGTGAGATGGGCATACAGGATTTTTTCAGTAAGGGTGAGGGGTTTCCCAAGCAACTTACGGGCAGCAGCTATGCGGAGTGGTAAAGCGGCATATACCTTGCCGATCATGTCAATATCAAAGGCCATTTTATATTTTATTTTATTGATTTACAAATACTTGGTTAATCCCCGTGAGGTTCTGTACCTGACTGCAAGATACAAAATTGCAAGGTTCCTTAAAACCTGCCCGTTAATGCGGGAAAGTTTTTATAACAAAATACTTTTCTGCCCGTTAAAAGAGGCATCCGTGCGATTAATTAACGGAAAGTTATTATAATATCATGAAAAATTCTTCAAAATTAAATGCCCTTCAGCGCGATTATTTTCAACGTCTTTTAACAGACTCCTCTGTCGAAGATAAAATGCCCTTTTTCACCAAGGCAAAACATATTTTCGACCTGATAGAGAAAAAATCTCGCAAGAAGAATCGGTAATTTTTTTATTCGAAGCCCAACTTTAGCATTTCAATGCAACTCCTGTCCCGCTATCCAGTCGCGGGAGCTCCTTCCTATCGGGGCTAGTGTGGCCGCTCTTGGGGTTATCGCAACTGAACCAATCATCAAGCAATTCTACTCCTCCCGACAACCGTAGCAAATTTCCGGGTAACCGGAAGGGTACCCCAACCCCGACGGGGTGGGTACACCCCGTCGGGGTTAAGATTTACGGATGACCGCTCCGAGTTTCTTTTCGAAACTCTCCATCAGTTTATCCATCACCTTATCAATTTCTTTATCGGTGAGTGTTTTTTCGTCATCGCGTAACAGAAAACTAAGGGCATAGGATTTTTTGTCGTTGCCGATTTTCTCTCCTTCAAAAATATCAAAGAGATTTACATCGCGAAGAATCCTACGCTCTGTTTCAAAAGCTATGGTTTCCAACTGGCGGTATTGCACTGATTTGTCAAGTAGCATGGAAAGGTCGCGGCGGACCTCTGGGAATTTGGGAGGTTCAACAATTTTAACCGGCGCCTGGTTTATGATTTTTTCAACAGCATCAAGATTTACGTCTGCAAACCAAATGGCTCCGTCGAGGTCGAATGATTTCAAAATGCCTTTTTTCACCACTCCAATTCGGACTATTTCTTTCTTTCCGGATTTTAAGATCATCGCCATGTCCATGGTATCATCTTCCACGGGTTCCCACCGGGTAACATCTTTCACAACCCCTGATTGCACCATGATGTTGTCAACAGTTGATTTTATATAGAAAAGACTGTATTCGCCTCGCTTAACCTGCCAGTGCAATGGGTTACGGTTACCCGTAATTAACATCGACAAATGATTGGTTTCCGTGTACCCGTTTTCGTGTTTGAAATACGTTTTACCAAATTCAAATAATCTCAAATCGCTCCGTTTCCTGTTACGGTTATACACAGCGATATCGAGCAATGGAAAAAGCATATTGCCTCGCATTACATCGAGATCCTGGCTTAGCGGGTTCTTGATTTTTGCAAGATGAGTGGTAGCCTCGCCGAACGCCGATGAACGGTACAGCGAATTAGACATCACTTCAAAATAACCATTCGCCACCAGATACTCAGCAGTTTCATTTCTTACGTTTTCCAGTTTTACATTCACAGATGTGGGTAAACTGGTATTCATTTTGGCAGGGAGAGGAATATTATCATATCCGTAAATGCGCAACACCTCTTCAATCACATCGGCCTCACGCATTACGTCAACTCTGTAGGGTGGAACTTCAAGTTGAAAAGTACCGTTATTTATGCTAACAACTTTTATATCCAACCATTCAAGTATGCGCACCAAAGCATTCTCAGAAAGTGAAACTCCAGTGAGTTTAGTGAATCCGGAAGTTGAGAATTCCACTTTCCAGTCTCTAACAGGTTGTGCATATACGTCAATAACTGAGGAACTGATATTTCCTCCGGCAATTTCACAAATAAGCAGTGCTGCTCTTTTTAATGCGGTTACGGTTATGTTGGGATCAGATCCTCGTTCATATCGAAAAGAGGCATCGGTTTTTAATCCATGCAATTTCGATGTTTTACGAATGGAAACGGCATCAAAGCACGCACTTTCAAGGAATATTTCCGTGGTTGATTCGGAAACTCCGGAACTCAATCCTCCAAACACCCCGGCAATACACATTCCACCATTTGTATCACAAATCATAAGTTCACTTCCTTCCAGTTTCCTGTCAACCCCATCCAGGGTTTTAAAGATAGTTCCCGGAGCAAGGCGTTTAACAATAACTTCACCTCCCGCAATTTTTGAAGCATCAAAAGCATGCAATGGCTGTCCCATTTCATACAATACGTAGTTGGTACAATCAACTACATTGTTGATCGGCTTGAGCCCAATTGATTTTAAACGGTTTTGCAACCATTCGGGAGATGCCATTACTTTTACGCCAGTGATATGAACTCCGGAATAACGCGTTGCTGCTGCACTCTCTACCCGGACTTTAATAATTGGAGCAGTTTCCGGAGCAATGAAGGAACTTACATCCGGCCATTTAATAGAAACTTCATTCCCGTTTTTTTCAAGTGCCCGCGTGTTCAGTACCGCACGTATATCACGGGCTACGCCTATATGCGATGCGGCGTCAGGTCGATTTGGTGTGAGGCCGATGCTTAATATGTAATCACTTTCAATGTTAAAATAATTTACTGCCGGCGTACCCGGAACAGCATCTGCGCCAAGCACCATTATACCTTCATGACTGGCACCAAGTCCAACTTCATCTTCAGCACATATCATTCCTTCAGAAGCTTCACCCCGTATTTTTGATTTCTTAATTTCAAAAGGCTCACCGGCTAATGGATAAATCATTGTTCCCGGCAAGGCAACAACAACTTTTTGACCCGCTGAAACATTAGGAGCTCCGCATACGATTTGAGAAACTAAATCATTTCCCAGGTTAACGCGCGTCACGGTCAGTCGATCAGCATTTGGATGTTTGGAAGCGTCAATAATTTCTCCAACTACCAAACCCCTTAACCCACCTTTAACGGATTCGAAAGGGACGATACTTTCAACTTCGAGGCCACAGCCGGTTAGTAGGCCGGATAATTCTTCCGTTGTAAGGTTAAAATCAATGTATTGCCTGAGCCAGTTGTACGAAATATTCATGAAATGATTTATGAACTGCAAAAGTAATAAAAGGGCTATTACCCCAAGGTTTTTTGACGCTGACCAAGTAACCCAATAAAAATTTGGTAGCTTTAAAGAAATTTCATATCATTGTCAATACCTATTCTTAACCACTAAGTTTTGAACCCATGAAAAAATTTTTTCAACTCGCCGTTTTTGTGCTCCTGCTATTAAATGGAACTGTCTCTAAGGGCCAGATTAATTTTTTTAGTATTTATACCACTGCACCGGAAGAATATTGTCATGGGCAATATTCTAATATACTGTATCCAAGTACCCACACACTGGGCCCTGGTACCTGGAGGTTCGAATGGTACAAGCTTCCCGGTTCCTGTGCAGGAAACAATTATGGTAGCGTGGTTGGTAATGGAAATGATTATTATGTAGGAGAATCCGGAATGTATACCTGTATTGCCTATGAAGATATTCAGGGTCTGACGGTAAATTCAATGAATTTTATTGTAGTCAGGGTACTGCCTTCCTATCCTTATTTTCCATATGGGCCTATGTTTATGCCCGCGCCTCAATACTATGGCAATGCCAATTGTGTAACTTCGCTACAGTTATGTATTCCGCTCACGGGTAATATAAGTCAGACACAGCCTTCGGTTGTCTGGTATAAAGACAATGTTGCCCAACCGGGTTCAACGGCTTTGACCTATACTGCTACCTCAACAGGATATTATAAATATAAGATTTTGTCTTCCTGCAGTGAGGGCTTTTCCGATAGTGTACTTGTAACAGTCGGTGCCTCACCCGACATTACGATTACTCCTTCTTCCGATACCGAGATCTGCTCCAATACTACCATTCCTATCAGTGTACCCTATCAAGCCGGATTATCATACCAGTGGAAGAGAAATGGAGTAACCGTTGCCGGAGCGACATCGAATGTTTATACAACTGGATCGATGGGAACTTATTCCTGTGTTATTTCAGGAAGTTCATGTGGTTCCGTAGAATCAAATTCCATATATATAAGTCATAAATATGCCCCCAGTGCAAGTTTTAGTGGACTCGCTTCAACCTATCTGGTAAACGCACCTGCTGCCACTCTTTCACCCTTTGTACCTGGCGGTACTTTTTCGGGTCAGGGAATTTCTGGAAATACTTTCTCTCCATCTGCGGCTGGGGTTGGAACTCACACCATAACATATAATATTACTGCAACTAACGGTTGTCAAAATTCTTATTCCCGCACAACCACTGTCAATTCCTGCCCTATCCCGGCAACCCCATCTACCCTTTCAGGACCAACTACCCCATGTTCCAATACAACTGGTAAAATATACAGCTGTAGTGCAGTAAGCGGAGCAACAAGTTATACCTGGTCGGTGCCTGCATCCGCAACAATTGTAAGCGGTCAAGGTACAACTTCCATCTCAGTAAACTTCGGATCCAGCTTTACTTCAGGAACCGTTAGTGTTGCGGCAACAAACAGTTGCGGAACCACAGGCAGTCCCAAAACGCTAGCGGTATACGGGCTTCCTGCTACTCCAACTGTTATTAACGGGCAGAACCCCGTTTGTGCCGGCACATCCAATGTCGTATATACCATACCGTTAGTAACCGGTGCAACCAGCTATACCTGGTTCGCTCCTACTAATGGTACAATCGTAAGCGGCCAAGGAACCAACCAGGTTACCGTAAGCTATAACACTTCGTTTACATCAGGTTCACTCGGAGTTCGGTCAAACAATGCCTGCGGAACCAGCGGATTGAAATCTGCTCTCATATATTCCCTACCCAACACCCCCGGCCCTATTACCGGACCAACTTCATTTTGTTCCTACCAGCAGGGAGTGGCCTATTCTATTTCAGCAGTACCTGGCGCTACAACCTACGAATGGCAGGTTCCTACGGGAGCAACGGTTGCAACCGGACAAGGGACAACATCAATTACAGTTAACTTCGGAAATAAAGCGGGCAAATTAAAAGTACGTGCTGGTAATGCATGCGGGCTCAGCAGTTTCCGACTAATCAATCTTTCCAAAAACTGTCGTATCGGTAATTTTGAAACAGAAAAAGATATTTCAATTTATCCAAATCCATCTTCCGGTGATTTCATAGTTTCCATTCCTTATTCTCCGGAACAACCTGTAATCATTGAAATTTATGATATCAATGGAAAACTCGTGATTCGGCAAAATGCCTCATCATCTAATGAACTGATACAAGGTGATAATTTACTTCCAGGCATTTACAGCGCGGTGGTATCCTCAGCTGAATACAGGGAAATATTTAAAATTGTAAAAACCGATTGAGAAAGGTAGTACCTGATAAAAAACCGAAGTCATATCAATTTGCAGCAAAAAGCTCCCTAACCGGGAGCTTTTTGCTGTTTATACAATTTACTGAATGCGTGTAAAAACCTTTAACTTATTGATTAAAAAATGTTTGCGTTAAACATGATGAAAGTAAGTTGAAAAAGTCTTTCCAAAACGTATTTCGCGGCATTATAATTATTTAGAATTATTCTAAGTAACTAGGTTGAAGTCTCATTTTTTGTTTTCTTTGCAACCTTATTTAGAAACGTTCTAAACAATAAATCACTTTAATCTAGAAATATGTTCCGTTTTGCCATTATCATGATGCTAACATTATTAATTAGTGGTCCGCTATGTTCCCAATCAACTAATTCCATTTCTGGGAAAATTTACTCTACTTCCGGGGATATCCTTTCGGGAATTCACGTGGCAATTGAAGGCACAAAACTTTATAGCATATCCGATAATAATGGAAAATACTTACTTCAAAACCTTAGCGCCGGCAGGCATCAAGTGGTAGTAACAGGAATTGGCTACCTGCCCCAAAGGATAACAACTGAAATTACTTCTAACCAGGTAACCACTTTGGATATTAATATGGTTTCACAAACTTATACCATGCCGGGAGTTGATATTATTGCTGGCAAAAACCACCTGTTTACCAATGTTCCCGGTTCTTTGAATTACTTATCTCCTCTTGAAATTCAGGCCGTGCAACCGGTGA
>JALYQW010000053.1 GCA_030855635.1 Bacteroidota bacterium
GCGACTCCAATGTTTCCTGAATGATGTGTTCAAATGTAAATGGTTCACCGAAAATAGTTGAAGCAACTTTGGCAACTTCATCTTTTTGCTGCTTAATGGAAGTTTCATCAGAAGCAACCATAGTGGCGGAAGTTCCAATGCAAGTGATTTTATTTTTTGCTCCCGATTTAATTCTTCGAATCAGAAAACTCACATCGGCACCTTGTCGTCCGCGGTAAGTGTGTAATTCATCGAACACAAGGAACTTGCAATTTTCTTCAATCTGTTTACGAATCACACGATCATTTTCTCCACCTCTGGTCATAAGGAGTTCGAGCATCATGTAATTAGTGAGAAGAATGTTTGGTGGATGCAAACGATGTTGTTCACGTACATCTTCCTTTTCCTGTCCCGTATATTGTCCAAAGGTTACCGGGAAACTATTCTTGCCGTGTTTTTCCTCGTATTTCTCTTTATATTTTTTTATTTCTTCGAACTGGCTATTAATAAGCGCGTTCATCGGATAAACGATTACCGCCTGAATTTTATCAGTTGTTTTTTCCCGGTAACGGAAAATATAGTCGAAGATGGTTGCGAGGTAGGTGAGTGATTTACCGGAACCTGTTCCGGAGGTCACAACAAAACCATTTCCCTGATGTCCTAGCCTAATCGCTTCTTCCTGGTGCTTATAAAGATTGTAGCTACCAAAAGCTTGTTCAAGTTCATTATGAATAATGCCTTCATTGCTAAGAGTTGAAAAGCTATTGCCTTTTTCATATCCCGGATTGAACTGAATGAGTGGTTCCGGCCACAGTTTTTTATCCTCCAACCCTTGATTTACCTTCACTGCAATACGGGCATCCTTAATATTGAGGAAGCTCCGGATATATTCGCGGTAGTTGGTAATTAATTGATTATGAAAGGAAAGGATATCCATTTAGCTTTCGAATATGATGTTAATCAGTAGCTACGCTACTTTAAGGAGCATATAAAACATTCAATTACAGCAAATTAATAATTATTTAAGTTGGGGGGCGCAGCTTAAATCAGTAAAATAATGTGAAAACAATATCTGAACTGAGCGAAAAATATAAAAAAAAACATTGTGTTGAACATTTTAGTGAAAAATCAGGGATTGCCCTGAGAGTTGACTTAGTATATTGGAGATATAGTAAAAAATTGATATATAACTTATATTCAACAATTTAAAACGAGATTCAGCCATTTTACTTATTTATGTATATTTGTAATAATGAACAGAGATCACATCATAGAATCCATTCGGAAAAATCTTCCTGAAATAAAAAGCCAATTTGGAACTGAAAGCATAGCTTTATTTGGGTCTTATGCACGTGAAGAAAATGAAGCAGAAAGCGATATTGACATTTTAGTTAAAATGAAGAATCCTGATTTTTATCAGTTTATGGCGTTACAGCGTTATTTCGAGAAACTGTTAAATAATAAAGTTGATTTGGTAAGAGATGGCTCCCATTTATCTTCCCGGTTTTTTGATATAGTTAGAAAAGATATTATTTATGTCTGAAACTGCAAATCGGATCATAAATATTATAGTTGATCATATTCTAGTTTGTGAAGAGCGGTTTAAAAGTATCAACTCTCCAGAAGATTTTGTATCGACAACTGAAGGGGGTATTAGGCTTGATGCAATTGCCATAAGACTGCAAGCTGTTGCAGAAAACATAAAACGCCTGATTAGAATGCAACCAGAATTAAAAACAAAAACTACAAATATAGATTGGGATGCAATAGTACGGCTGAGAGATTTTATTTCACATCATTATGAATCACTTGACCACGAGTTAATTTTTAATATTTGTAAAATACATCTAGTACCGCTGAAATAAAAATTAATGCGTGAGTTGTAATAGGAGAATAGTTAGATAAATAGAATTTAATTATTATGAAAAAGCTCCTTGTTGCAATACTATTCATTCAAATTACCGCTTTTATTCCCTCGGGCCAAACCGTTTATATCTGCAAGGGTCCTGAATCTAAGCGGTATCATTTTACATCGAATTGCCGCGGATTATCAAATTGCTCGACCCGGATTTATGAAGTGCCTTTGGAAGAAGCAGAGGGCTTGGGTAGGACGATTTGCGGGTGGGAAGATTGAAAACACAAACCTCCAAACTTGTCAGCCTTTTGCGACAAGTAATTTCGATGTGTTTCCAAAATTTCCGTTTATAGTTCCGTCGCTTTGATTTCCGTCAGATCACTCAGGTACAATTTGGCCGGAACATCGTTTGAGTTGCCAAAGCAATTTTTCCCTGAAAGGATCAATGTAGCACCACGAACCGGAACTGTAAACGCTTGTCGGAGCCCGGCACCAAAATGCTTCCGGCATATGGACCATTGCTATAGGATGAAACATCGGTAGTAAACCGATGGCCGGTAAATTCCGATTGGGTGATGATACGGCCTGAAAGATCATAAATAACCAAAATAAATGCTTGGTCAGGCTGGTTTCCTTCCAGCAGGATGGTTAACATCTCACTGACAGGGTTAGGAAATACCAGCAGCTTTTGAGGATGTTCAAATTCTTCGACGCTTACATTTATTGGAGGATCAGCAATCAATGTTGAAACAGTGTTGGTGATCACAGGAGAGTTGAAATCGAAATAAATAGCAGCCGTATTTTCAATTCCAGTGCCGATAGGTAAATTTTGGAAAAAGTGAATTCCGAATTTCACATACCCATGGCTGTTAGGCTCATCGGCCGTTGAATCAGGCAGATTGATGTTGTCAAAATAGAAGGTGACTACACGCCCGGGATCAAATCCGAATCGGACATCATGGCTGGATGAAATAAGCCGGAATGTAGACTGGTCGGTGAAACTGCTGAGTGTATCGACTATCCTGACAAAGTCAGCCTGGAAATTTCCAGTGTTCTGAAACCGGATAATATATTGCATCTCTTCGTTATTTTGAAGCTGCTGCGGGGTGAAATAGGGATCGTGATTTGCACTCTTATCATTGGGATCGAACGAACCCACTACCAGAGTCTGGATCACTGAGAAATTATTGGAAGGAACCGTATCTCCCGAAAGGGGCTCTACCAAAGCGCTGCAAAATATCGGTGTGCCAATGGTGTCCATCACGGAAGTTTGAACCTGGATTGAAATTTTCCGATTCCCCAGGAACGAGATGGTGTCTGTTAGAAAAGTTAGTGTATCGCCCGAAATAGTAACGGGGTTGATATTTGAATTCTGATACGTCAATGTTGAGTCGAGCACCACCTGCACCAATGCCGGTAAATCAACACTCCCTAGATTTTTAACTTCCACATCAATTATCGTCTCAAACCAGGGGCGGAATGGTGTTCGGTTAGTCATGTCAATAGTGAGATCCTGTATACCTTGCGGCAGGTACAAACCAAAATCAACATTCGTTGCGGCACCGAGTGCCAGCTCATAGGCAGGATTGGACGTACAAAAAGAAGTGGGCAATGCCGGGCGAAGTGTATCGCCGATGGAGCCAATAAAAAATTGGTAAAAACCTGTTGTATCGGTAGTGTAAGCGATGTTATTGGGAGTGGTATAGAGCAGGCGGTTCGGCAAATAATATTCCTGGGGATCTTTGACACTGTTATTATTCTGATCATAATAAACATGGCCGCTGATGATATCCAGTGTGTCAGACCGCCACCAAATATTATTGCCTCCGGCATAGAGAATTTCATTTAAAAAAGCAAAGATGGGATCTTCCGGACCTGATACACCCATTTCAGGAATTGTAGGTAGTTGCTGCCAGTTATCGCCATTGTTAAAGGAATAATAAATATTGCCAGCTCCCGAGGCATACCACACGCCATCCTTTGCAAACAGCGCACGAGGTCTGGTAGTGGAAGGGAAACCGATCCTTGCAGGCGAGATCCAGGTATTCCCCGAATCTGCCGAATATTTAAATTCACTTCCCGCTGCAACCAGAAGTTTCCCTTCAAGGGAAAACAGCCCTTTATACTGAACTCCGGGTGCGCTGTAACAAACTTTCTTTTTCCAGGTGTTGGTGATGGTATCCAGCTTAACCACATTGTTTCCTCCTGTGTTAAGCAGAAAGAGTTCGTTGTTGCAAATCACTAACCGGGCGGGGTAAAATGTAGAACTAAAACAAATGGTATCCATCGCAGTACTGACACTGTCCCATGTCGCTCCCCAGTCATCGCTTACAGCAACAAAATTATTATTTGACACATAAATTTTTCCTGCATAATATTTAATAAATGCCGGGTTTATCCAATACGGATGAAAAGAAGTGAATACCGAATCCCACGTTATACCATTGTTGAGGGAATAGCAGAAGTTGCTGGTGGAGTTAGCCACTTTCGTGAATGCAAGAATGGTGTCACCAACAAAATCAAACCCCGCATTTCCGTTTACAAAAGAAGGAGGTTCTGTCCATGTGGCACCGGCATTATCACTCCTGAAAATTCTTCCGTCGGATTTCGAATACAGCACACCGTTATTTTCCTCCATAGAAGTCATGGTGTGTGCCCTGATTCCGGTTTCAGTAAGGTAAGCGGACTGTGACGCAGGATTATAGCGGTATAATCCAAGCGTGCCCCCACTAAACAGATAATCCCAGTTACTTAAAAGCAGTGCCCTGCTGTCGTTGATCCAGATTAATTCTTCAGGTATTGCAGACAGGGTCCAGGTAGTGCCGGTATCAGCAGATTCATACATATATGGCGGCAGCGGATAATTATATACCAGGTAGAGCACTTTTCCGTTGAATGTTTTAATGCTGTTCACATAATCGTTATTTACGAAAAGTGTGTCGTAAGTTAGTCCGAAGTCGGATGTGCGGGCAATAAAATAATGTGTAATGGTATCCGTAAAGTAGGAGACAAATAAAAATGTACTGTCCATAATTACAGCATTGCTTGCCACATAAGCCGAGTCAATAAAGTTCCACGTCTGTCCACCGTTATCTGAATAGTAATTTCCTAACTGTCCGGGATAGCCGTTATATGCCAGCATGTACTTGCTTGAATGAGCAGATATATTCGAATAACCGGGTAAAGAAAGTGTATCCCACGACTGGCCAAAATCAAGTGAAATATAATATTCCTCGCTGTTACTATTAATCACCAGCGATGAATCCATGATATAGATATCCCGGGCTCCCCATGTGTAATAAGTATTTCCGGTTTCGACCACAACCGGATTGCCCCATGTCAATCCACCATCGAAGCTGGTCATGGTGGAAAGATTGTACACAAATGCAGAGGGGCGTTCCTGGATCAGCATGATGACAGAATCGCCTTTGGTCTTTAGATCGATTGTTGGCTGTAACAGAGTGGGGTGCCGGTGCCAGGTGATCCCTTCATTTGCGGAGTAATAAATACCATATAAGGTACCATCCCAGATTTCATTGCCAACCCTGGCAATGGCCGCTGAGTAACCCCCTGTAGGTTGCTCCGACTGAGTCCATTGAGCCTTGACCTTCACTGGAGCTATAGCCAGTAACAACAATAGGATAACGACTGTTTTATTCATAAAAATAAATTTTTAAAAAGTTAACTATTTGACTAACCCGTTATCATTATGGTGAAATTCATGCTGTCATATAGCATTGAAAAAGATCCGGCTGCGTAACACCATGCGGTCTTACTTACAAAGTTAACTGGAAATATTTGATTTACGAAATGTGGGAGTATGAAAGTTGTGAAGAGCTTCCAATAAGTCCCGTCCCTTTATACTTTTTCATCATCCAGATCTACATATCTGAAATTGATGTTTATTATTGAGGAATTTGGAATTAGCAATAATTCGCCTGGAATTTTGTAATATCGTTCTTGTGAAGTCGCTTCCTCAATTTGTTCCGGATCATCCGACATCAATCTTCTTTTTGCCCCGGATAACAAGATGGAAGATAGGCCACCATCGTTTGACAACATATATGATTTTGCAATACCTGTATAGATAATACAGTCGGTATCAATTTTTGTAAGGATGTCAACAAAAACGAAATCAATTTTATTTTTTGGTTGGAAGGCATTTTCATTGAATTCCAATAATTCTCCGGTAATTATGTTGGCTCCTCTGGTTAAACAGACATTTAACTGCTATCATTGCATAGAAATCAACAATAATTATCCTCCACAGTCTCAATAATTTCATGTGTTTAAAAAAAGCCTGTAGTAACTGAAAAGTAATCCATGATTCAAATCAATTTCGAATAAAATGCCTCTCCCACTGTCCCCATTCATACCTGATCTCCCGATCAAACGATCGGAGATACATAAACAGTATGGTGGGAGCTCACAATCGGGAATTGCGCCGTGTGCAAACTTTCCTTTTATATTTATTTTCACAGGGGCAAGTGGATTAAAACATGGGTATGATGACAATTGGTTGAACAAGGATGTGTTTTCGTATACTGGTCAGGGGCAAATTGGTGATATGCGTTATATAAGTGGTAACCTGGCGCTGAAAAATCACCTTGATAATGGCAAACGTGTATTTCTTTTTGAATACCTCCCTAAAGTGAAAGGCTTTGTGAAGTTTGTTTCGGAATTGGAATTCATCGATACCGACTACTTCGAAACTCCCGACCGTGAAGGAAACAAACGGGTTGGAATTAAATTTTTCTTTAAACGAAAAGGAATTTATCTCCCCGCCGAAGCTCATCCATTTATCGGAGAACTACAATTCGCCGAACCGGTTTCACTTTATCTGCTCAATAAGCCAAACGAAACAGAACGAAAAGGACTCGTTACTTCCAGAGTAGGACAAGGAGCCTACCGCAAACAAATTATCCATCGTTGGGAATACCATTGTGCCGTTACCGGATTCAACAAACCTGAAATTCTCATCGCTTCGCACATCAAGCCCTGGAAAGATTCCAGTGATGACGAGAGGTTAGATGTTCATAACGGAATTTTACTTTCACCCGTTTACGATGCCCTCTTCGACAAACATCTCATTAGCTTTGAAAATGCAGGAAAAATTATTTTGTCGGATCAGATTGAATATGGGGCCTATGAAAAAATTGGTGTAACTGGCAATGAAATTATTCGGAAACTTAATTCGGAGAATCATGGCTATTTGGCGGAGCATCGGGAACGGATGGGGAAGTGAGGAGGCTAACCTACTGATAATCAATGTAAAATATCACAAAATACCAGACCGCCATTCACGTATCTCTTTTCTCATCCCTTGTTTTTAAAAATAGACCATTTTTAATTACCTTTACAGCCTCATTTTGAATGGAATATAATTAAGATGTTATTTAAAAAAACAGCTTTATTTTTTTTAACCTTGTCTGCATTCATTTTGCTGGTTCATAACATGGTACCCCATGTTCATGGTCACACAGATGCGACTTTACATGGCGCTCACTCACATAGTCATCACGACCATTCCCACGAAGGCAATAACCCTGCTGAAGAAGAAGGGCAATTGGCTGAAATATTTTCAGTATTCAACCACCCACCTGAAGGAATTATTTTTTTATCTGCAAAAAGTGTTTGCGGTACAACATCTGTTCAACTATTAACTCCTAACTTTTTAATTGCCGATAATTTTTATTTGAAAGTGTTTTTACTTCCACCCCTATTACATCATTCTACCACGGAGTTTTTAGAATCCTTATCTTTTCATCCCTGCACCAATGCGTTGCGGGGTCCCCCTTCTATTGCTGTTTAAGTAAACTTTAGTTAATTCTAAGTTAAGTTCGCATTGAGTTCGATGTGAGCTGTTATCCAATTATATTCATTTTTTAAACTCATTAATTATGAAAACATTTTTGTTTGTTATGTTGTACTTAACAATTGTATTTACCGGTTGCAGCAACAATTCATCAACCGATGACACCCATGAGCACGAGGAGGGCACATCCCACGCACATGAGAATGGCGAAGTGCATCAAGATCATGATACCATTCAGCAACAGGAATTCACAGTGGAACAAGATTCAGCTAGTCATCAACACCATAATCACAATGGTGATTCTACTCACAGTCATCCAAACTAATTTGTATTTTAATCACACTGGTTATGAATAAATTTCTCTTCTTATTATCTTTCACATTACTGTTTTCCTGTAAAAGCAATAAAAAAGATAATGAACATCAACATAAGGAAGGCAGCCTTGAAGCCATAGCTCACATGATTTATACGGATAAGACAGAATTATTCGTCGAATTCAAGCCTTTGATCGTAGGCATAAATTCTAATTTTGCTACCCATTTTACACTACTTGGTGACAATTTTAAGCCGCTGAAAGAAGGCAGTGTAACAGTCAGTTTGATTGTGGATGGCAAGGGAATAAAACAAACCGCTAACACTCCAGGTGTGCCGGGTTTATATCGACTGTCTTTACAGCCAAAGGTTGCAGGTAAGGGAGAATTAATATTTGATATTACAACAAAAGATTTTACCGACAGGCACATTATCAAAGATGTAACGGTGTATCCGGATGAAAAAACTGCTTTAAGCGATCATGCTGATGCTATAGGTGATGGCAGTGAAATCACCTATCTGAAAGAACAGGCCTGGAAAGTTGAATTTGCCAATGTGGAGGTTGTAAAAAAATCAATTAGTAATATCATAAAGACCAGTGGTCTGATTCTTCCTGCACCCGGCGATGAAATGATTGTTACAGCCAGGGCCGCCGGAATTGTACGGTTTAAGGGAAATCAAGCGACTTTGGGTTCCGTGGTTAAAGCGGGTATTCCATTATTTACAATTGTGGGAGGCGACATTTCACAGGATAATCTTGATATATCTGTTCAACAGGCAAAGTCCAATTATGAAAAAGCTAAAAGCGATTTCGATCGCTCCAGCGAATTGGTAAAGGATAAAATTATATCGGTAAAAGAGTTTGAGCAGGATAAGCTTGTTTTTGAAAATGCAAAAGCAAACTATACCATGATTTCCAAAAGTTATACCGGAGAAGGTCTTAATATTATTACTCCAATGAACGGATATATAAAAAACATATTTGTAACAGAAGGTCAATTTGTTGCTGCGGGAACACCTTTGGCAACTATTACCAAAAAGGGTAAACTGGTATTACAGGCAAATGTGTCGCAGAAATATTTTGATATGTTACCTTTAATTTCATCAGCAAATTTCAAAACCGTCAATAGCGATGAATTATATAGTACAGAAGCACTGCAAGGCAAATTAATTTCTTATGGTAAAAGTGCATCAAATGGTTCACCATTTATACCTATAGCATTTGAAATAAATAATACCAGTGGGATTATTCCCGGTTCAATAGCAGAGGTATATTTAAAATTTAGTGAACTGCAGAATGTATTAATTGTACCTGTGGCGGCATTGATTGAAGAACAGGGTAGTTTCTTTGTTTATGTTCAAACGGGAGGAGAAAGTTTCCAGAAACGGGAAATTAAATTAGGTGCATCCGATGGATTGAATGTACAGGTGCTATCCGGTATTGCTGAAGGAGAACGGGTGGTCACCAAGGGAGCCTACCAGATCAAGTTATCCACTGCTTCAGGAACTTTACCGGCCCATGGTCATGAACATTAATATCTAAAAAATATGCTTAATAATATTATAAGGTTCTCACTCAACAACAGGTTTCTTATTGTTGTAGCGAGCTGTTTGCTTATTATATTCGGGAGTTATGTTGCCACCCGGATGGAAGTAGATGTCTTTCCTGATCTCACTTCTCCAACAGTAGTAGTGCTTACTGAATCTCATGGAATGGCACCGGAAGAAGTAGAGAAGTTAGTGACTTTCCCTATTGAAACAGCTGTGAACGGTACAACCAATGTACGAAGGGTCCGTAGTTCATCTTCAGCAGGCTTCTCTATTGTTTGGGTGGAATTTGAATGGGATACTGATATCTTTAAAGCAAGGCAGGTTGTTAACGAGAAATTAATGGCAATCGCTTCGCAATTACCGCAAGGAGTGGGCATTCCAACCATGGCTCCCCAATCGAGTATTATGGGAGAAATTATGCTTATCAGTTTAACAGCAGACAGCACATCGCTAATGGATTTGCGTACAATTTCCGACTGGACCATACGGCCGCGGTTATTGGCAACACCCGGGGTTGCACAAGTGGTGGTGATAGGCGGTGATTACAAACAATACCAGATTCTTACATCGCCTCAAAAGCTTAGCTATTATAATATCACGCTTAAGGAGTTATTAGAAGCAGCGGAACAATCCAACGGCAACTCTTCAGGAGGTTTTATGAATGAATTTAACAATGAGTATATTGTTAAAGGAATTGGAAGAACAAACGATGTAAAGGAAATAGGAAAATCAGTAATTAAAATCTCAAATGGTCATACTATTCGCATAGAGGATGTTGCTGAAATAAAAATAGGAGCAGGCCCAAAAATTGGCGACGGCTCTCTGAATGGAAATCCTGCTATAATAATGACGGTGATGAAGCAGCCTGCTACCAACACTCTTGAGCTTACTGAACAAATTGATGTGGCTATCGGCGATATTCAGCGGGGCTTACCTAGCGACATTCACATCAATACAAAAATATTCCGTCAGTCCGATTTTATCAACGCCTCAATAAGCAATATTAAGCGGACATTACTGGAGGGAAGTATATTCGTAATTGTTATTTTGTTTTTATTTTTAATGAACTGGCGGGTAACGTTGATATCGTTACTGGCAATTCCGATTTCATTAATTGTTGCAATTCTAACCATAAAATGGCTGGGATATACAATAAATACAATGAGCTTGGGAGGTATGGCAATAGCAATAGGTGCTTTGGTAGATGACGCAATCATTGATGTTGAAAATGTTTTTAAAAAACTCAAACAGAATTCGGTAAAACCTTTGAGTGAACAGAAAAATAAAATTGATGTTATTTTTGATGCTTCTGTTGAAATTAGGAGTTCCATCATAAATGCTACATTTATTATTATTATTGCCTTTTTACCACTTTTCTTCCTTTCAGGTATGGAAGGGAAACTCCTTGTTCCGCTTGGAATTGCTTTTATTGTTTCACTTTTTGCATCTCTGATTGTTAGTATAACGTTAACACCTGTCTTGGGAAGTTATCTTCTTACAAATGATAAGATGCTGCAAAGCCAGATGGGTGAAAGTTGGCTGGTGCGGAATTTGCAAAAAAGTTATTCTGTTCTTTTAGTACGTGTGATGCAATGGAAGAAAATTATAATCAGTTTTTCGCTATTGTTGTTGTTAATTGCTCTTTTCATTTTGGGTTCCCTGGGTAGGAGTTTTCTTCCGGAGTTCAATGAAGGCTCTCTTGTAATTAGTGCAATATCATTGCCTGGAATATCACTTGAAGAAAGTAATAAGATTGGTATTTCGGTTGAGAAAGCATTGTTAGAAATGCCAGAAATTGTTACCACTACCAGAAGGACAGGCAGAGCAGAACTCGATGAGCATGCGCAGGGAGTAAATTCTGCAGAAATAGATGCTCCATTTGTTTTAACCGACAGAAGCAGGGAAAAATTTATGGAAGGAGTTAGGGAAAAACTTACGGGAATTTCTGGAGTTAACATTACAATTGGCCAGCCTATTGGTCATCGCATCGACCATATGCTTTCAGGAACGCGGGCAAATATTGCTATTAAGATATTTGGAACTGATTTAAACAGTTTGCTTTCATTGTCCAATCAGATTAAGAACGAAATTCAGAATATTGAAGGATTAGTAGATTTAAATGTGGAACAACAAGTTGAGATTCCTCAGATACAAATTATAGCAAAACGTGAAATGCTTAATCATTATGGAATTAGAATCGGAGAATTTAATGAATTTGTAGATGTCGCATTTTCCGGCGAAAAGGTTTCTGAAATTTATGAGGGAGCCCGAAAATTTGATCTGATCCTGAGGTTTGATGATAATAATAAAGGAAAAATGGAGCACATGAGAAATGCATTAATTGATACTCAGGACGGGCAAAAAATTCCTTTACATTATGTTGCAGATATAATCAGTACATCAGGTCCCAATACAATCAACAGGGAAAATGTACAGCGGAAATCCGTGCTGAGTGCAAACGTTGCCGGAAGAGACCAGAAAACGGTTGTCGCTGAAATTCAAAAAATAATTAATGAGAAAATAGAATTACCGGAAGATTACCACATTGAGTATGGTGGCCAGTTTGAAGCTGAAGCTGAAGCTTCCCGAACACTGCTCATCACTTCGTTGCTTTCCTTGTTAATCATTTTCCTAATCCTGTTCCAGGAATTCAAGAATGTGAAAAATTCTGCTATTATTTTATTGAATTTACCACTCGCACTTATCGGAGGAGTTTTTAGTATTTATTTTACAAGCGGAATAATTAGTATTCCCGCTATTATTGGGTTTATCACTTTATTTGGAATTGCCACACGAAATGGTATTTTGTTGGTTTCCCATTACAATACACTTAAAGGTGAAGGTTATAGTTTATCCGATACTGTTATTATTGGATCAAAGGACAGGCTAAGCCCCATACTCATGACTGCACTTACTGCAGGTCTCGCACTAATCCCGCTTGCTATCAATGGCGATCTACCCGGAAATGAAATTCAAAGCCCAATGGCGAAAGTGATTTTAGGTGGATTGCTAACGTCTACGTTCCTTAATATTTTCATTATCCCGGCAGTATATTACATTTCAAATAACAATACAAAATGGAATACCAAATGAGAAATCGTCATGATGTTTTTATTACTATAAACATTCAGGTTTTTTTCCTGATTATTTTTCAATTTGCGTCCATGGTTGCGCAAGCCCAATCATCCATTGATTCGGTAATGGCTTCAGTTCTGATGAATAATAAAGCAATTCAGGCTACTGCGCAGTACGAGGAGTTTCGTAAACTTCAATATAAGACCAGCCTTTTCCCGCAAAACCCGCAATTGGAATATGATTATTTAAAAGGGAGTCCTTCCAATGTGGGTAACCAAACTGAAATAGTAGCTTTTCAAACCTTTGACTTTCCGTCAGCCTATGCTAAAAGAAAGCAATTGGCGAAAGAACAAATTGCTCAGTCAGAACAACATTTAATCATTAAAAGACGGGAAATATTGTTGGAGACTAAATTGGTTTGTATTGAATTGGTTTACCGCAATAAATTAAATAAGGAACTCATACAACGTAAAAGTAATTCTGATTCATTGTTAAAATTCTTTGAAAAAAAATTAAATTTAGGCGATGGCAATATCCTGGATGTAAATAAAGTTCGGCTCCAGTTACTAGCTGTTAATAGTGAATACCAGGAGAATATTATGATGATAAATCAATTGAATTCCCGGCTTACTGCATTAAATGGAGGTAAATCGATTGCATTTTCAGATACATCCTATTTTTCAGAAACAGACATCCCAACATTTGAAAAACTGCAAGTGCAATTTGAAGCGGCAGACCCGCTGCTGCTTATTTTAGAACAGGAAAAACTTATAGTTCAGAAAGAGATGGAATTGACCCGAGCATTATCCTATCCCAGGTTTGAAGCGGGTTATCATTACCAGGGGATATTAGGGCAAAATTACAATGGGTTTCATACCGGCATCACCATTCCGCTGTGGGAAAACAAAAATAAAGTGAAGTCCTTAAAATCAAAGGTGCTTTTTACGGATTTGGAACTATGGGATCATAAAAATGAGCATTATCATGAAATGAGTCAGTTATATGAAAAATACAAAAATCTTGAAATTATCATGGTCGAATACCAAAACATGTTTTTAAATTTGAATTCCGATTATTTGCTTAATAAGTCTTTAACCTCCGGACATTTGTCTGCAATAGAATATTTTATGGAAATAAATTATTATGCAACTGCTATGAATAATTATCTTAGAATCGAAAAGGAATATTATCAGACTATTGCAGAACTTTACAAGTTTGAGTTATAGCATTTATGGTCACAAGGTGAGCATAGTTAAATTTTTCAGATACTTTTTAGGCCGTCAATTTCCCGACTCGATCAAGATTTTTCTTAGATGAAATTGTACAAAAGCTTCCATCGAATCGGCCCGCTTGGTATTATCCTGGTTTAGCGGTTTTATGATGTATCCTGAAATTCCTAGCTGTTCTGTAATATTTCTGTCTGATACTTCCGATGAAGTAGTCATAACAAAAACGTTGAGGTGCTTCAGTTTTTCGTTTTCACGGATGGTTTTTAGAAATTCAATACCATTCATTTTCGGCATATTTAAATCGAGTAGCACCACATCAGGAAAAAGTGGTTTGTCATGGCGGGTTAACAAGGCTAAGGCTTCTTTCCCGTTATAGGCTTTATGCAATTCGTAATCTAATTCTAATTTCCGTAGAGAACGCTCAATGCTGATTACATCAAGTTCATCATCTTCTACAAGCAATATGGTGTTCTTTTTCATTTATTTCGAATTTGTGCCGGGCCAGGTAAAAATAAATTCAGCTCCTTTTCCAAGTGTAGAATTAATTTTTATGGTTCCCTGCTGTTCATCAATTATTTTCTTTACAATGGCAAGACCGATGCCAGTACTTTCCATTTCACCCTTTTCCCGGAGTGTCTGGAACATTTCAAATACTTTTGCATGGTATTCAGGATCTATACCAATGCCGTTATCTTTGACTGAAAACTGGTAATGGTGATGGAATTTTACGCAACTTATGTCAATGGTACCTTGTTCCTGCTCAATATATTTTACAGAATTACCTATGAGGTTGGTGAATACCTGCTCCAATTTTAGACGTTCGGTTGTAAAAACCGGAAGGTTATTAGTTACAACATTGATATTTTCCGGAACATTTTCTTCTACAATTTCGTTGACCAGAATATTAACATCTATATGTTCGGGTTCGGTTTTTTCGCGAAGCCTCGCATAATTTAGTAAGCCATTGATTAAATCCTCCATTCGTTTTGTTCTTTGAGGAATGATTTTCAGATATTTTTTCATCTGCTGTGAAAGCTCGGGTCCCAAATCTTCTTCAATCCATTTTAACACATTGTGAATTCCCCGGATTGGTGCTTTGAGGTCATGTGATACTACATAAGCGAATTTATCCAGTTCTTCGTTTCTTTTAATAAGCTCTTGTATATTCTTGTTCAAATTTGCCGACATCAGGTTAAGTGATGACGATAGCCTGGTCATTTCATCATTGTTGGTATCTGTGATCTTATCGAAATTTCCCTTTGAAATGCTTTCAGCAAGATGAACCATGGTATTAATTCTCCTTGAAAAAATTCTCAAAATGAATATCGTACTGCCAACCCCGATAATTACTGTTAAAGAAAAAAAGATGATAGAAAAAGTATGTGTGCGATTGATGGATATAATTAAATTATTACTGTGCAGGCTTCTTAGCTTATACTCACTCCTGTCGAATTCGACAAATAATTTGGTAATATTATCATTTAATTTTTTACCCACTTGTTTTTTAAGTTTTCCATCAAATAATTGTGCATAGGTTTGGCGGTCTTTTTCGGAGCTGGTCGATTTACTGTTTGCTACAATCATGATTGAAGCATAATTAATCCATTGTTGATGCAGGTTGTTGATGGAATCAAGAATAGCAAGTTGTTTTTCATTTGCGGTTATCAGAACATTGAGCTCTGAATAAAGGACGGGTACGTTTTTTAACCCGTTACTATAATTCTCCAGGAAATTAGGGTCGGACGTTAACAGGTATCCCCTGAATGAACTCTGCATTTCTAAAATTGACCTGTGTAGTTTGGCTGAGTTTCTGATTATATCCTGAGATTTATTCAGAAATTCAATATTTTGTTCAACTTTTAAAGAAAGAAGATAATTGGAAATGGAGTCGATTACCGACAGCATTAGCACAATTGAAATAACAATAAGTATCTGGGTTGAAAGCTTCATTCTTTAATTTTTCAGTTTGGAATTATACTGATTCCTTACTCATTTGAGGTTGCTGGAACCGGTATTTTCAATATAGAGTCGCCATATATTTAATATTCCTACAATATGAACAATTCGAAATTTTGATTTTTCTCCGGTTAAAAATAATATTTATATTTTCATTATGCAATTTACTGATCATAATGAACATCATAAGGATTGCTAAGGGATGCATTAGGAAGCAACAAAATGCAGTATCACAACTACCTGATATTCTGTAATTTATTCTATTTTTTCTTTATTATTTTCCATTCCTCGCGTAGGTTGGAATTAAATTCCCCGCTCCTTGGGGTGAATAGATAAATTAGTGCATTGTTGGTACCCCGCTACTTGCGGCGGGGATATTCATTACCCTCATTTTCAACTACGAGAACAAAGTGGTAGCAAAAATTTATTTCCCTATTAGGGGTGACCGGCATTACGTGTGTCTTAATATAAATACTACTAACTATAATATTATAAAGTATGACTAAATGGATGACATGGGCATTAGTCCTTGCTACCTCAACACTAGTGACGGGATGCAGAAAAGAATTCAGGGGTTCAGGAAATTACACAACCGAAACACGTGTAGTCGCTAATTTCAATCAAATTACTTCGTCAGGTGACTTTGAAGTGATCTTAATTACTGATCCTGTAAGTCGTGTTATTTTGCATGGTGAAGATAACATACTGCCTGAAGTGATAACTGAAGTTTTGGGCAATGAGTTAAAAATTTATTATGATCACCATCATTACAATTATGATCACAATGGTATTACAATTACGGTATACAGCCCTGATTTTAAAAAGATCGAGTTAGAGGGATCCGGAAAAATTACCTGTGCCGACACGTTGCATTCCAACCTGGATATAAATTTATCAGGATCGGGAAAAATGGAGCTGACAGTGAATTCTGTTTTTGCGAAAACAACTATTTCAGGTTCAGGAAATGTTACACTTTATGGTGCTTCGCAAACAGCAAATCATACTATTTCCGGTTCCGGGAAATTAAATGCGTTTATTCTTGTATGTAATAATGTGAATGCAACAATATCCGGTTCGGGAACCTGCAAAGTGTATGCTATCAGTTATCTCGATGCCACCATCAGTGGAAGCGGGGAGGTTATTTACCTGGGAAATCCACAAATAACAACACATATCAGCGGATCAGGGAAGGTTAAACCCGGGTAATGATTGTTCGATTCTGAATTAGACCACACGAATGAGTTTTGATTTTAATCAGCAATCTCTTCTTCCCATGCATTAAAAAGTTCATTGAGGAAAAGATTTTCTTTTGGGGATATTTTTTTATCGGATGCGACCAGTCGGATTGCCATGTCCAAAAAATGATTCCGTTCTGTTTTTGTGGAATGCATATAAAAATCGTTCATGGCGTTGTTAAAATGAATGGCATAATCTTCATTTGGAATTCCATTAATCACTGCTCTTTCAACTTCAAAGTCAATCAGTCCGCCATAGTTTTCATCCATGTAACTTCGGATCACCTTATCTTCTTTCCCATTAAATTTTCCATCCACTGCTGATAAAATCATCAGCATGTGGTAGCCGGCTACTGCCCTGCTCATTGATTGTGACATAATCTCTTTGATTTTCGCGACTAAGGTAAGAATTAGCATAATAGCACAGGGATGTTTTGTTATTTTATTGGAAATGAATAAAATACGTTTAACTTGTGGAGTTCAGTCTTCAACATTCAGATGTCATCCGGTTGGCTGTGCCTAAAAGACTATAAAAATCTTAAAATTTACGATTCAGCATCCAGTAATGTATATAAAAGATTGATTCACAGACATCTATATTGCATGGAGTTATCACTTTATGAGTATGTTGAATAAGTCAATCAGGAATTAATTATGCTTTTAATGTAACCGTTTCTGCAAGGTTCGTAGACAAGTGTTGTAATTGTCAGTTGAGTGGGTGTTAAGCATTAACTTCATGATAGCCAGGTTTAATTCAATCTTCGCCATTTGCCTATTTATTGTATCGGTTGCATCTGGGCAACAAACCGATACTGATTCCGTTCGAGCGGATCAGAATTTTTATGATATGACACTCGAACAACTCATGGGGATGGAGGTTTCGGTTGCGTCTCGGCAATCCCTCACTACCCGTCAATCTCCCGGTGTCGTTACCTTAATTACTGAGGAAGAAATTAAATCTTCCGGTGCACGTGATCTTATGGACCTCTTAAGAAGGGTTCCGGGATTTGATTTTTGTGTGGATGTTGAAGGCGTGGTTGGTTTGGCAGTAAGGGGTAACTGGGCTCATGAAGGAAAAGCCATGCTTTTAATTGATGGCATCGAGATGAATGAAAATTTATATTCCACGCTTCAGTTTGGAAATCATTATCCCATCCATAACATTCGGCGAATTGAAATCATACGTGGACCCGGCTCTGCAATATATGGAGGCAATGCGGAATACGCTGTCATAAATATTATCAGCAAAACACCTGCTGAACTTAATGGTGGTGAAGCCGAAATTTCTTATGGCAGAACGATGACCGCAGCAGGCCAGCAATCAACAAGTCTGGCACTAGGTAACCAGTACAAAGATTTTGGTTTTTCTGCATCATTATATACCGGTACGGCTATACGCAGTGATCGTCGGTACACTGATTTCTGGAATTCAGGTTATGATATGGCAAATCATTCCGACCTCCGGTCAAATCATCTGAATGTGGGGATGCAATATAAAAAAATAAAATTTCGGGGAATCATTGACCAGTATTCAGTAGATACCCGCGATAATTTTGATAAAATTCTTGAAAAAACCTACCGGATTCGATTTGATTCTTATATCGGTGAGTTAAGCCGTGACATTACAATTTCCCCACGACTGATACTAACACCGCGTTTTAATTTAAAACACCAACTTCCGTGGCGTTATAATGAAGAAGTAAATAATGAAGAAATGCAGGTTTTTTACATGAGCTCTTCCCGGTTTACCAGCGGTTTTACAAGTAACTGGAATCCCAATGCGAAATTGAACATTATTGGTGGTGCTGATTATTTTTATGACATAGCCCGTCAACAGGCTGACGCATTGTTTAATTCAACCGGAACCCAAAGTCTCGATTACAATAACACTTCTGTTTTCGCGCAAGCAATTTTAAAGACAAATATTGTTGATATCACAACCGGTGCACGTTATAATTATAATGACCGGTATGCTGCCTCGTTCGTTCCGCGTTTATCATTTACGAGGGCATTTGAAAAAATGCACTTTAAATTATTGTACAGTGAAGCATACAGGGCGCCCAACACACAGAATATTGATTTAAATCCGGACATTGAACCTGAGCACACAACAGTTATTGAATTCGAGGCAGGAGTTAAATTGCATTCTACCATTTATCTTACCGGCAACTTGTATGATATCACAACAGTAGATCCGATTGTCTATTTCTACGATACCAATACTGACCAGGAGGGGTATCGTAATGCAACCCGTACCGGAACAAAAGGATTGGAATTGGATCTTCAGTGGAAATTCCGTAAAGGTTATTTTGATATTTCCTATGAATATTATTCGGCTGCAGGGAAAAATAGTCTTTACGAATTTGAAGTTCCAGGTCACAAAAAAACCCTGTTGGCTATGCCCAATCATGAAATCACCCTGTCATCAAATTTTCAAATAGCAAAAAAATATAGTTTTAGTCCTTCGATGAAGGTTCAAGGTAAGCGGTATGGCGTTACACGAATTGACTCTTTTGAAGAGCCGGTTATTGAAAGTTTTAAGCCAGTCTACCTGCTTAATCTTACACTGCGGGTTGAAGAATTTTGCGTGAAAGGTCTCAGTGCAGGAATCAGCATGTTTAACATTCTTGATAAACAGCAATATTTCATCCAGCCTTATAAAGGGGGGCATGCCGCACTGCCCGGTGCTTCAAGAGAACTAGTCATTAATGTCACTTATAAGTTCACAAAAAAATAATACCGGGTCCGTGAACATATTCAATAAAATTCGAAATATAATAAAGCTGGTACTTATGGTACCGGTCATTCTTATTTTGCATGGCTTTGAAAATCCTACCGGTAGAGATGAAAGTGCAGTAAAGGCAATGTTCGTTTATAATTTCACTAAATATTTTGACTGGTCCCGAATAGCGTCCAGTAATGATTTCGTGATTGCCGTTTATGGTCAGTCTGAAATTGTGCAATACCTGGATGAAATTGCGCTTCGTAAAACAGTTGATGGAAAACCAATTCTGATCAAGGTAATTACCTCACCTGAAGAAGTGAGGGGATGCCAGATGCTCTTTATACCGGAGAACGTCTCAAGGATCTTAGAGACATTTCAGACGTATCCGCCCGCTAATGGGTTAGTAATTATATCAGAAAGCCGGGGTGCACTTAATAAGGGAGCTCATATCAATCTGGTAAATGTAAAGGGAAAACTCCAATTTGAGTTAAATGAATCACGAATGAAGGGTAATGGAATTAAATTCGCAAAGAGTTTATCGGCCCTGGCAAATGGAACAAAATAATAATTAACATGAATTTTTTAAAAAGCACAGCTTTTAAAATGGATAAGCGAATTTATTTCGTTTTTATCTTCGTTGTTACTGTTGCTATAGCCAACGCAGTACTGAG
>JALYQW010000061.1 GCA_030855635.1 Bacteroidota bacterium
GATAAATGGTATACGCAGTTGCGTTTAGGAAATCATAATCTCATAAGGGAAACTTATTTACAACATTTGTTTTTATACAACGAACTTTCAAAATTTGAAAGTAACGGCATCAGGTTTCAGGGTACAATAACAGGAGTGAATCCTGATGGCAGGCTTGTAATGCTGAAAGAAGATGAAACAACTATTCTTTTCAGTTATAAAGAAATGAAATACCTGTTTTAATTAAGCTATACCCGATGTAATATCCCGGTAACGGTTCACCAACAGGTTCAGAAAATTTGTCAAGGGTTTTTCCGCCATCATTTTCAGAAACGGATTTAAGTCGGCATCAAAATAAAGTTTTAGAGTTGATGCTGCTTGATCACCACTTTCACCAATTTCGCAGGTAAGAAAAAAATCGAACGGAGCTTTGCCGTTTTTTCTGATTTTAATTTGTGAAAACGGTGTTCGTGATTCAATAGCCATTCCAAGAGAAGCCATCCCCTTGATATTAAATGAACAGGTATCGGTATCAGAAACCCAGTCAGAAACCTGTTCCGGCATTAACTGCTGATAGTTATTAAAATCAGATAGAAAATTAAATACCTCTTCAGGAGATTGAGAAATTGCTACCTGGTTACTTTCAATTCGAGTCATACTATGAGAAACTATACTTGTAAAAAAATAATTAAATATTCCATCCCGAAGGGTTCTCCCGCCACTTGTGTAAACTTTCAAGATCTACAGTTTTCACATAGCCATTTTTCAAAGCCTGTTCAATTAATAAATCATAATTACTTAATGAATACAGCGGACAATTTGCCTGGCGGAAAGCTTCATTAGCCACATCAAAACCATAACTGAAAATTGATATCATTCCTTTAACCAGCACACCCCTGTCGCGTAAAGCCTGAACTGCTTTCAAACTACTTTGTCCTGTGGATATTAAATCTTCAATAACCACACACGTCTGGTTAGAACTTATTTCGCCTTCAATTAAATTTTGCCGGCCATGATCTTTAGCAGCTGCACGAATATACACAAAAGGTAATCCCATTGCTTCGGCAACTAAAACTCCATGAGCAATTGCACCTGTTGCAACTCCCGCAATCACATCCGGCGTTCCGAATTTTTCATCAATAACTTTTACCAACTCCTGTCGGATATAAGTTCTAATTCGGGGGTGACTCAGAGTAATGCGATTATCACAATAAATAGGTGAATTCCACCCTGAAGCCCACTTAAAAGGTTGCTTTGGTTGTAACTTCACTGCCTGAATCTGTAATAAAAAATCGGCTATATTTGATCCGGTAGTTCCCATCCCCATGAAACAAATGTACAAAGTTTTTATTAACGACAAAGAGGTCAGGTTCCTTCATACATCCGTTGAGACACCGGGAGAAGCCATCCGATTGGATATTGAACTTTCAGCCGCTGAAATTGCAAACCGTGTTCAAACAAGTGAGGATAATAAAGACAGAGTGTTTTATATTAATTCCGAAGACCCTTTGTCTGTTTTTGAAAAATTTATTGGTTATTTTCCTATAATCAGGGCGGCCGGCGGCGTAGTTCGACAAAAAAATATAGAAGGACCGATATTAATGATTCACCGATCCGGTAAATGGGATCTTCCGAAAGGAAAAATTGATCCGGGGGAAAGCGAAAAAGAGGCGGCAGTCAGGGAAGTAGAGGAAGAATGTGGCATTACGGGCTTACGAATTGAAAAAAAACTGGCCGATACGCATCACCTTTATGAATTCCGGGGTGTCAAGGTCATAAAAATTACTAATTGGTTTCTTATGAGCTCCGATTTTGAAGGTGTGTTGCAACCTCAATTTGAAGAAGGTATTACTGAGGTGAAATGGATTAATGAAAAAGATATTTACTTCCTTTTCCCTACAACCTATGTATCAATTGCTGATCTGTTAACGAGGCATGTTTTTAAACAGCAGAATGATTAGGAAGGGCTCGTGCTTCCGGTGTTGCTCCAGGATAAACTTTCAAAGCTTCTTCAAGACATTTAACAGCCTTTGCCAGTGACTCCCGGTTGAGCACATAGGCTAATCGTACCTGGTTCAAACCGGCTCCAGGCGTAGAGTAAAAACCGGTGGCTGGCGCCAGCATCACGGTTTGTTTCTGGTAATCGAATGATTCAAGCAACCATTGACAAAATTTATCGGCATTATCAATAGGAAGGCTTGCAATTACATAAAATGCTCCGCTGGGCCTGGGACAAAATACCCCCGGAATGTTATTCAGCGATTCTACAATCAAGTCGCGTCGCGACACATATTCACTGATTACTTTTTCAAAATAGCTATCAGGTGTATCAATCGCAGCTTCCGCAGCAATTTGTCCAAAAGTTGGCGGACTCAGCCTTGCCTGTGCAAATTTTAAGGCACCGGCCATTACTTCTTTGTTTCGGGAAATCAAGGCACCGATACGCACACCACAAGCGCTGTAACGCTTCGAAACAGAATCCATTAACACCACATTTTGTTCAATGCCCTTGAGATTCATCACAGAAAAATATTCTTTCCCATCGTAGCAAAACTCCCGGTACACTTCATCCGCAAAGAGAAAAAGATCATATTTTTTTACCAGATCGCGTAAAGCTTCCAATTCAGTTCTTGTATAAAGATACCCTGTAGGATTTCCGGGATTGCAAATCATAATTGCTTTTGTGGAAGGAGTAATCAATTTTTCAAACTCCGTAACAGGTGGCAATGCAAACCCGTCTTCAATTCTGCTAATAATAGGTTTTATTTTTATTCCGGCCTGTATACCGAAACCGTTATAATTCGCATAAAATGGTTCGGGAATAATAATTTCGTCTCCTTCATTCAAACAGGTGACCATTGCAATTTCTATCGCCTCAGAACCACCCGTAGTAACCATAATTTCCTCGAAAGAGAGATCGATGCCGTATTTGCTGTAATATCCGGCGAGTTTTTTTCGGTAAGATTCGATACCGGCAGAATGGCTGTATTCAATAACTTTTAAGGTGTTATTCTTTACAGCATTTAACATGACTTCCGGGGTTTCAATGTCGGGCTGACCAATATTCAGGTGATAAATTATTTTTCCTTCCTTTTTTGCCTTTTCGGCGAAGGGAATAAGTTTTCTGATGGGTGAAGCAGGCATTTGAAGCCCTTTCTGACTAATTGAAGGCATTGGTTGTGCGGTTGTGGAGCGATCCCGAAATTGGATCGTATTTAAATAAAATAAGTACCCCCGGCCATAGACCAGGGGTACAAACTTATAAAATTTATCAGAATTATTATAAGTAATACTTAGTTCTGAGGAGCATTAGGCTTTACAACAGGAACATCAACATTTCCTTTTATATGCAGGACTTTCGGACTATCGGTCGCATTCGAGGTAATGGTAATTGTTTTGTCCTGCATTCCTTGCTTTCCGGTGGAATCAAAGGTCACTTTGATAACACCTTTTTCACCTTTTTTAAGAGGTTGTTTCGGCCACTCGGGAACGGTACATCCGCATGAGCCATGGGCCTCAGTAATTATCAAAGGCTCATTGCCGGTATTCACAAATTCAAACGAATATTGAACTTTATCGCCCTGCTTTATATTTCCAAAACTATACTCTTCCTTTTCAAACTTCATTACCGGACCATTGGGATTTGCGGTTGCCGGATCGGTAGTCGTGGTTGTAGTAGTTGTAGTAGTTGTAGTAGGAGTAGGATGCTGATGTTGTGCAAAAGAAACTGCAGTCATTGATACTACCACAGCTGCAGAAAGAAGGAATTTTTTCATAATATAATTAGTATTTGATTGTTAAATGGGTGATTATTTGGTTTTCTCCAATGGAGCGGTATTCATATCCTTTTTTACAGGAGCCTGGTCTTCAGTTGTTTCGGCTGCCAAAACGGTACCTTTAACAGTAATCACTTTGGTAGCTGACTTTGCATTAGAATTGATAGTGATCGTTTTTGTAAAAGGACCCGGGCGTTTGGTATCATACTGAACGTTAATTGATCCGGATTGGCCCTTTCCGATCGGTTCCTTAGGCCATTTAGGTACAGTACATCCGCAGGAGCCACGTGCATTAGAGATAATAAGCGGACTTTTTCCCGTATTGCTGAATTTGAAATCATAAGTTCCGTTACCTCCGTACTCAACAGTTCCGAAATCATGCACTTCCTTTTCAAATACAATTTCCGGAGCATTAGGATCCGTGTTAACTTCTGTTTTTTGCTCGTCCTGTGCAAATGCTGTAAAACTCATTGCAAACAGTACTACGATCGCATAAATACTTTTTTTCATTTTGTTTGTTGCTATTTTAGTTCGTTAATAAATCCGTGTACCGGAATCAGAAACCATAATTTTATAACAGTTTCTGATATTAATGGTTCAAAAGTACATGGTCTAATATGAATTTTAAATGAAAGTGCGATTTTTTATCAGGATTCCACACTTTCAACAGCCATTTCAGGGTTTTCATTAAATTCCCCTTCCCACTTGGCTATTACCACTGTTGCCAGGCAGTTTCCAATAACATTAACAGAGGTGCGCGCCATATCCATTAACTCATCAATACCCAGAATAATAAATATAGGTTCTACAGGTAATCCGAATGAGGAGGCCGTTCCCAGCAAAATCACCAGCGATGCTCTTGGTACTCCAGCTACTCCCTTACTGGTGAGCATAAGGGTAAAAACCATTAACAATTGTTGTTCCATTGTTAAATCGATGCCTGCAGCCTGGGCTACGAAAATAGATGCAAGGGACAAGTATAACGTCGTTCCATCCAGATTAAAACTATATCCGGTAGGCATTACAAAAGCCACAATTTTTCGCGGAACCCCCAATTTTTCCATAGCTTCCATAGCTCGTGGAAGAGCCGCTTCAGAACTCGTAGTAGCAAATGCAATGGAAACGGGTTCTGCGATAGCATTAAGGAATTTTCGTATGGGAACTTTTACTATCAATGCTACGGGCAACAGAACTCCTAACAGAAAAACGATTAGTGCTACATAAAGCGTGGCAAGCAGATGAAATAAATTGACCAATATCCCCAATCCCATATGGCCCACTGTATAAGCAATGGCCGCACCTACTCCAATAGGTGCAAAATACATGATGATATTGGTAAATTTGAACATCACATCCGAAAGCCCTTCCGCAAAATTTAACATGGGCTTACGTTGCCGTTCATTCAGCATGGCCAGGGCAATTCCGAATATTATACTGAAAACCACAATCTGCAAAACCTGTCCGTCAACAACCGATTTGGCAATATTCTCCGGAAAAATATGGAGAATTATATCTGTAATACTCTGAGGAGCGACTTTAGGAATGTCTTCGTGGGCTCCCCCTGACGGCATTTCAATTCCAACCCCGGATTTTGAAATATTGATTGCAGCCAGTCCGATGAACAATGCAATGGTGGTTACTACTTCAAAATAAACCAGCGATTTCCAACCCATTCTTCCTACCTGGCGGATGTGCGAATGGCCGGCGATTCCTACAACCAGGGTTCCGAACAAAAGCGGAGCAATGATAGTCTTGATCATTTTAAGGAAAATCTGGCTGAGCACCCTGAGGTTTACTGCCACATCCGGTACATCATGACCTATCGAAGCTCCCACCACCATGCTCACCAGGATCCATGTGGTCAGGGATTTTTTGCGAACCGCATAAAATATGAGTCCGGAAATGGCAATCCACCGAGTAATTAAAAGCAACATGGGATCGATGTTTATGACCTCATAATGATTCAGCACCGTTAAAATGGCTGCTATTGCAATAGTAATGAGGGTATACAATCCTGCTTTGTTTTTCATAGGTTTTGATAGGGTGCGACAAATGTAAGGAAACATTTATAAGTACAAAAGGTGAATGAAACTCAATGAAATTCCATTTCTTCAATGGATCAACACCAGAGCGTTCGCTGTTCCTTCGCGATAAATTCAGATATTTGTAGACTTCAATTTTTTACCTGATTATGGAAATTCCAAAAACATACGACCCCGCTGCAGCAGAAAACAAATGGTACTCTTATTGGATAGCGCATGGATTTTTTCGTTCCGTACCAGACGACCGTGAACCATTTACCATCGTAATTCCTCCTCCCAATGTCACTGGCGTGCTCCATATGGGACATATGCTCAATAATACCATCCAGGATGTTTTGATTCGTCGTGCACGAATGTTAGGAAAAAATGCCTGCTGGGTACCGGGAACTGACCATGCATCTATTGCCACTGAGGCAAAAGTTGTAGCCATGCTGAAAGAAAAAGGTATTGAGAAAAAAGATCTTTCCAGGGAAGAGTTTTTAAAGTATGCCTGGGAATGGAAAGAAAAATACGGAGGCATCATTCTCGATCAGCTTAAAAAACTAGGAGCTTCCTGCGACTGGGAGCGCACACGTTTTACCATGGAAGATGATTTGTCGGATGCGGTAATAGAAGTATTTATTGATCTTCACAAAAAAGGACATATTTACAGAGGTACACGCATGGTTAACTGGGATCCTGCCGGCCTTACTGCTGTATCGGATGAAGAAGTAATTCATAAGGAAGTTGATTCAACACTGTATCATGTGCGTTATAAAGTTGAGAACTCTGATGAGTTTATTACCATAGCAACCACAAGACCTGAAACTATTTTGGGAGATACGGCAGTGTGCATTAACCCTATGGATAAACGTTATTTTCATTTACATGGAAAAAATATAATTGTTCCAATTGTTAACCGCGTGGTTCCATTAATAACTGATGAATATGTGACCATGGATTTTGGTACTGGTGCTTTGAAAGTAACACCGGCTCATGATATCAACGATTATATGCTGGGTCAGAAACATAAGTTACAGACAATTGATGTGCTTTCGCCGGATGGAAAGATGAGTGATGCTGCGGGATATTATATTGGTGAAGATCGATTTGTTGTCCGAAAAAAAATTGCAAAAGATTTAGATGCCGCCGGCCATCTTGTAAAAATAGAACCATATAAAAGCAACATTGGTTTTTCAGAGCGTACCAATGCCGTTATTGAGCCAAAGCTTTCCATGCAATGGTTTTTAAAAATGGATGAGCTTGCCAAACCAGCACTGGAAAATGTGATGAATGACAACATCCGGCTCTATCCTGAGAAATTTAAAAACACCTATCGTCACTGGATGGAAAATGTTCATGACTGGTGCATATCACGACAGCTTTGGTGGGGACAACGTATTCCAGCGTGGTATGATGAGCAAGGTGAATTTGTAGTTGCTAAAACAGAAGGAGAAGCACGCAACTTATTTAAACAAAAAAATAATGCTTTCGCAGATGATGCAAAAATTAAGCAGGATGAAGATGTCCTTGACACCTGGTTTTCTTCCTGGCTGTGGCCGATATCGGTTTTCGACGGATTTAAAGATCCCGATAATGCGGATATAAAATATTATTATCCTACAAACGATTTAGTGACTGCACCTGAAATTTTATTTTTCTGGGTTGCAAGAATGATTATTGCCGGTTATGAATATCGCGGAGATAAACCCTTTACGAATGTTTACCTTACGGGAATTGTTCGCGACAAGCAGGGACGCAAAATGTCAAAATCATTAGGCAACTCCCCTGACCCGCTCGACCTGATTACAAAATATGGTGCTGATGGTGTTCGTGTAGGAATGCTGTTAAGCTCCCCGGCAGGAAATGATTTACCTTTTGATGAATCCTTATGCGAACAGGGAAGAAATTTTGCGAATAAAATCTGGAATGCTTTTCGGTTAATACAAAACTGGTCGGAGACCGAAGGCAAAACCGCACCTGATAACCGTGACTATACGCCCGTATTAAAATGGTTTGAAAACAAGCTTGAATCGGAAACAGCAATTATCAATGAATTGTTTTCGAAATATCGCATTTCAGAAGCGCTGATGAGCATATATAAACTTGTTTGGGATGATTTCTGTTCGTGGTATCTTGAAATTGTAAAACCAGCAATGGGGCAGGCTATTCAAAAAGATGTTTACAATGCGACCATTCACTATTTTGAATCACTGATGAAATTACTGCATCCGTTCATGCCTTTTATTTCGGAAGAAATCTGGCACAGCATTTCTAAACGGGAGGCCCTTGATTGCATCATAGTTTCCAGCTGGCCTGAATCGAATGCTGGTAATGCTGATGTATTAAATGATTTTGATGCCGCTGTTAACCTGGTTACCAACATTCGTAACATCCGTAAATCAAAAAATATTCCCAACCGTGATTCCTTGCATGTTACTTATGTAAGCGGAAGTGAAAAAGGACATGAAGCATTTCATTTTGTAGTTGCGAAACTTTGCAATCTTTCAAACATTGAAGTTGTAAAAGAAAAACCGGCAGGACAGCTCTCCATTCTCATACGCAATCATGAATATTTCATAAACATTGTAGGATTTGTAAACCAGGAAGAAGAAAGAAAGAAAATAGCTGAAGAATTAAATTATACAAAAAGTTTCCTGGATTCAGTAATGAAAAAACTGGGTAACGAACGTTTTGTAAGCAATGCCAAACCTGAAATACTTGCTTTGGAACAGAAGAAAAAATCAGATGCCGAATCTAAAATTCAATTGCTTGAAAGTCAGTTGGAGGGTATGTTGTGAATTATTGCACATTAAAATTATTAGATAGTAAGTTCTGTTGAAGTCTGCATTTAAGAAAATTAAATAACCATGATTTCCCTGATTGGATAAGACCATGGAATATTTAGTTCAAATTTTTTGTGTTTTGCTGAATTTGTTAAAAGTTAAAATAAGACTAACAAGTATTTTGCTCCGCTTTGCTTAAGGTTTAATTACGTTGAACTTTTGAGTCCATGTTCGTCCTTCTTTTCCTTTAAAACTTAGGATATAAGTTCCAATCTCTAAATTTGCGATATCTATTTCTAATGGGGCTGGGCTGGGTAAATTCCATCGATGTGCAGGTTAATCTTTGTAAACTGCACATCTGCCTAGAATTTATTGAATCAATACTTTCAAGGTTCCAATCCGTTCGCCTTTTGTTGTGGCCAGTTCCAGCAAATAAATTCCGGATTTCAATGTTTCGCGTTTAAAAATAAACTGTATGCCGGTTTCGGAAATTAAATAGCCGTAAACAGGTGAAAGTATTTTTTTTCCTGTAATATCGAAAATGGTTACTTGGTAGTGCTCCTGCAGCAGGTGTTGCGGGAGTCCGTCTACTTTAATGATTGCCTGATCAACCACGGGATTAGGAGCTATTGAAATATCATAGGAACTGGAGGCCACAACATCCAGCAAACCTGTAGGCTGCCCACAATTCACTGCCGACAAACAACCGTTACTATCCAGCTTCACCAGCCAGCCGTCTTGGTTGCCGCTAGCGCCATCAAAAACAAACCCTGCACAAACAATACCTCCATCCGGAGTTTCCTGCACATCGCGGAAGTAACAGTGGTCATTTCCATATCGATATTGTCGACGCCATTTTTCATTGCCTGCTGAATCGGTACAAAATATGAATCCATTGTCAAAATTGTTAGAATTTCTTTCTGATCCAATTGCAACAATATCATAGTTGGATTTTTCCCTGGCCCACCAGAAAGAATCGCTTCGATTACCGGTTACTTTCTGCCAGATTATATTTCCATCAACATCAATTTTAATTATTTTCCCTTGAGAGAAATTGGAATTTACATATTTTCCGCTTCCTAATAAATAATTCCCATCCATACATTTAGTGATGCCAACACCTATATCTTCAGCCGGTGTACCATAAGTTTTATGCCATTGGTAATTACCAAGACTATCCCATTTAACCAATAAATCATCCCGGTTCCAAGAATTACCGAAACCAAAACTTCGGGTTAAGCCGAGAGTTAAAAAACCTTTATCCGGAGTTTCTACAGTTGAAAACGCATCATCGTATGCACTCCCGCCGAATGTATTTGTCCATAGTATATTTCCGATACTGTCCGTTTTTAAAATAAACACTTCGCTATTCACCCATCCCAAATCAACATAAGCTCCTGTGAATAAAAATCCATGATCGCTGGTTTCAATGAAATACCGTCCAAAAAACTCAAATCCTGGATCGGGCTGAATTACTTTTCTCCATAAAGTATCGCCCAACTGGTCGAATTTGACAATAAACAAACTTCTTATACTAGTACTTAATTCCTGGTAAAAACATCCGGTAACAAAATTGGAATCATTGGATAATAATAAACTAAAAATGATTGGTGAATAAAGAGAATCAGTAAGCACTTTCGAAAATATCACATCTCCAACACTATCAAGCCGGTTTATATGGTAATAGTCAGGGAACTGATTGCGATTTAACACCAACCAAAATTCATTTCCTACTGGCAAAATATTAAAGTATGTTTCATAACCCCCACTATCATTAGTTCTATTAAAAGTAACCTGTGCAATACACAAGTGACTTTTAATTAACCAGAAACAAAAAATGAAAACTGCATTTCTCTTTGTTCTGTTTGATATGAAACTCTTCAACAGTTTATTCAATATATTGCATTTTTCCATCATAGGATGCTTTTCCATAATAAATTCCCGGAGAAATAATTTTTCTAAGATCAAGATACAATTCATCGTTGTGCGGTTTAGTCTTACATAAACTGTGCATACTGCATTCCCAATTCAGTGGGTCACTACTTTCAAGGTTCCAATCCGTTCAC
>JALYQW010000064.1 GCA_030855635.1 Bacteroidota bacterium
TGAAATCCGGTTGTAAAGCAGTGGATTGTAAATCTTCCAGGATCCAGGCAACCAATTCTTCGGTTTCCGGCCTGGGAATCAGAACTGATTCATTCACTTTAAAAATCTGGCCTGAAAAATATTGAATGCCTGTTACGTATTGCAGTGGTGCTCCGGAAACTAATCGATTCATATCAACATGAAAAAAATCTGGCAGATCGAATGCACTTTGGATAGTATTGCCTTTGTTGAGCCACGGCTGCAGTTTATCTTCCACATAAGCCCTGGCAATTGCTTCTGCTTCAGCTGTGTCGTAAATGGCGGCCATCCTTGATTTAATCAACGACTTAATTTCCTGGCTTTTCATGAGAGGCTAAAGATAAAAAAAGCCCTACATTTACAGGCTTTATGCATTTAATGGATCACGGGATTTACATGAACCGATGTTTTCAGCTGGCAAGTTTGGGTGCCGGCAATGTGGCTCCCAATCCTTTGGTAGGAGCTGTTCTTGTGCATAACGGCCATATCATATCAGAAGGTTATCATCACAAATTCGGAGATCCCCATGCTGAAGTAATGGCGCTTAAAAATGTTACTGATCCTGATCTGCTTGCTGAAGCAACGTTGTACGTTAACCTGGAGCCGTGTTCGCATACCGGAAAAACACCACCGTGTGCCTCATTGATTATTGAAAAGGGAATTAAAGAAGTAATCATTTCCAACCAGGATCCTTATCCTAAAGTAAATGGTTCTGGAATTTTGCAGTTGCAGCAAGCAGGTGTGAAAGTTATAAAAGGGATACTTGAGAAAGAAGGTGCTTTACTGAACCGAAGGTTTTTTATATTTCATAAAAAAAAACGTCCTTACATTTTGCTGAAATGGGCTCAAACGAAAAACGGTTTTATGGCCCCGCTGAACCAGCCGGATAAATCGGAAGTTACCTGGATCAGTAACGCATATTCCCGTATGCTGGTGCACCAATGGCGAAGTGAAGAACAGGCAATTCTTGTTGGCAAACTTACTGCGCTGGCCGATAATCCGGAATTAAATGTGAGAGGAATTTCCGGTAACAGCCCGGTTAGAATTGTAATTGATCCGGAGTTATCACTCCCTAAAGATCTGCATGTATTTAACAACAATATCAGAACATACATTTTTAACTTTGTGAAGGAATACAGGGATCACAATACCTATTATATCAAATTGCCGAATACCAATGAAATGCTTCCTGAACTGTTAAAAGTTTTGTTTGAGGAAAATATTCAATCAGTCCTTATCGAAGGAGGTGCAGTAACATTAGGTCATTTTATTAATCGCGGAATTTGGGATGAAGCACGCATTTTTACCGGCAAAACTACATTCACACAGGGTATGCCGGCTCCGGTGATAAACGGTGTTTTAACGGACCATCTGGATGTAGCAGGTGACGAACTGGAAATTTATTTCAATCAATCCGTCATCTGATTATGGTGATGTATCTTATTCTTACTATTATCAGTAGCACGGGATTGCTGATTATTCTGAAAAGTTTTTACTACTGGAAGGTCAATACGCTGCATGGTATTATTTTTAATTACTGGACTGCAACAACGTTGTCATTTTTAATTGCCCCCTCCTCTATCATTAATAATTTGCATCAGTTAAATGATTTGTGGTATGTTGCCGGAACCATAGGATTCCTGTTTATCATTGTGTTTTATATTACCGGAAGAACCACCCAGCAACTGGGTGTGGGTGTGGCTTCGGTAGCGTCAAAAATGTCGATGGTAATTCCTATTGCAGCGGGTTTAATCCTATATAATGAAACTATGGGATTGCAAAAAATGTCGGGTATATTGTTAGCCATTCCAGCTGTAATTCTTGTTAGCCGGCCCTCTGTTAAACAGGAAGGTGTTCAGTTCCGGTGGTCGGAAATCTGGTTACCGGTTTTGTTATTCCTGGGCGCAGGCCTGGTTGACACAGCTATCAAATTTGCACAGTTCACGTATATGAATGAGGATAATACGCAACTCGTTATCATGTCAATTTTCGCTAGTGCCGGCATCATTGGAATAATAATTTTGTTGTACGAAGTACTTTTTCAGAAAAAGAAATTGTTATGGCGAAGTGTTGTAGGAGGATTACTCCTGGGAACGACCAATTACCTGTCGCTTTTTTTTCTTTTAAAATGCCTCGAAGATCCGGCCAGTGAAAGCAGTACGGTGTTTGCTTACGTGAACATTGGTGTGGTTATTACTTCCTTCCTCACAGGGTTAATTCTCTTTTCCGAAAAGGCTGAAAAAAATAAAATTATAGGAGTTGTGTTATCTTTAATTGCCATTGCGGTGCTTTCTTATTAATTCTTGCGGAATGTTATTTGAACAATCGTACAAAACTATTGAGGCCAACGGCGAAGGGGTATTTAAAGACCGTGGAAGCCGGTTTTTAGCCTTTGCTTTTCCGGTTAAGAGTGAACACGCAGTAAAAGAAATTATCAATGGCACCCGGGTATTGCATTCCAAGGCCAATCATCATTGTTATGCATTCAGATTAGGACCGGGCAAATCGGTTTTTCGGTTTTCCGACGACCGGGAACCTGCAGGGTCAGCTGGAAAGCCGATCTTTGGCGTAATTCAATCGCACGACTTAACAGATGTATTAATTATTGTAGTCCGTTATTTCGGTGGCACTTTGCTGGGAGTTCCCGGTTTGATAAATGCTTACCGCTCTGCCGCAGTCGAGGCTATCTTGCATTGCACCATTATCGAAAAAATAGTTATGGAGCAATATAACCTGTTATTTGATTACAACCGGCTTAGCCTGGTTATGGAAATATTGAAATCAGCTAAGGCTACTGTCATTTCCAGTGAACTGGAAACCAAATGCTCGGTGTCGATCGAATTGCCAAAGCAAGCCGCCGACATATTAATTGGTAAAATCCGGCATCACTACCTTCTCAAAGACCAATGTGAAATAAAAGTTTTACGATGAAAAATAATTTTGATTTATTAAAAGCTCTTTGTTCCATTCACGCTCCATCGGGCAACGAATCGTTAATGACAGATTTCCTGTTGGAATACATTCAAAAACAAAAAAGTGGATGGGCAGTGCAACCTGAAATTTTTTATGGTGATGGTTTTCAGAATGGAATCATACTGGTATTTGGAAAACCACGTACTGCAATTTATGCGCACATTGATTCAATCGGTTTCACCTGCAGGTATGAAAACAATCTGATCAAAATCGGTGGTCCGAGAGCAGCCACGGGATACAAGCTGAATGGCAGCGATTCAAAGGGAAACATAAAATGTACGCTGGAAGCTGATCTGGAATCACAGGAGCTTAAAGCAGTATTTGACCGTTATATAGAGCCGGGAACTGATTTGAGTTTTCACTGTGATTTTCGCTCTTCCGGTAACTATGTTCAATCGTGTTACCTCGATAACCGACTCGGAGTGTGGAACGCACTTCAGGTAGCAGAAACTTTAACCGATGGCGTCATTGTTTTTTCCTGTTGGGAAGAACATGGCGGAGGACAAGCCGGGTATTTTTCAGGATTTCTGTTCCAAAAATACGGCATAACCCAGGCATTAATATGTGATATTACCTGGATTACTGAAGGGGTACATCATGGTAAAGGTGTGGTGGTTTCCATGCGCGACTCGGGAATACCCAGGAGATCTTATGTAAATAGAATAAGGAAAATTCTTGACGAAAATAATTTTATTTACCAGGTGGAAGTGGAAGCTACCGGGGGAAGTGACGGAAATGAAATACAAAAATCCCCTTTCCCCGTCGATTGGTGTTTTGTTGGTGCTCCCGAAGATAATGTACATTCCCCTGATGAAAAAGTACATAAGGACGATATTCTCAGTATGGTAAATGCATACAAACTTTTAATGGACCACTTATAGATCAGAAATTGGGCTGCATTTTTTCTAAAACAAAGGCAGGAGCCATACAGGGTTTTAGAGTTTTAACATTTACAAACACCAGCGTGGTTTCTGAAATATTCAATAATATTTCATTCTGGTTGTAGGTTTCATATTCAAATTTTATCCGGATGCCCGGGAGCTCCCTGATGGTGGTTTTTATGGTCAGCAGATCATCATAAAAAGCCGGTTTCAAATATTTAATTTTATATTCGAGCACCGGCAAACTCACACCTCCGTTTTCCATCTCCAGGTAGCTTACACCTATCTGCCTCAGTGCTTCCACACGGGCTACCTCAAGATAGGTAGCATAATTTCCGTAATATACAAACCCCATCCTGTCTGTTTCACCATAACGCACCCGGATCTGAACTTCAGTAATTATCATTGTATAATCTTAATTTTTTTTTGGGTAAAGGTCAAAAATAGCAATTCGATGCTTATTATTGTATTATTGTTGCTATACGGTTCCCCCCTGTCGTGTTCATGAAAAGAATTTTATTTTTTTACCTTGTGTCGTGCTGGCTTGTTGCATCCTGCAAGCAACCCTATTCAGGTATTATTTCCAGTACGTCCTTTTATGAACCAGGAAATGAAACATCAATTGCTTCTGATTCTGTTATCATCACTGAAATAACTCCGTATCAAAAGGAACTGAATAAAATAATGAACGAAGTTTTGGTGCGTTCAGAAGTTGTAATGGAAAAAGGAAAGCCCGAAAGTGTACTGGGTAATTTTGTTGCAGATGCATGTTTCTCGATGGCAATATCAAAGTATCAGCGGGAAGAAAATAATATTGACTTCTGCTTTTTAAATAATGGCGGGTTACGAAGTAGTTTACCGTCAGGCGATGTTACAAGAAGAAATGTTTATGAATTAATGCCATTCGAAAATGAACTGGTGGTACTAACCATGAAAGGTGTTGCTATCAAAAAAATATTGATGTATATTTCAAACTCCGGTGGAGTTCCTGTTTCCAATATACAAATGAAACTTACAGAAAACGGCTACCGGGATGTATTGATTAATGGTCACCCATTTGATTCCGCAAACATATATAAAGTTGTGACCTCTGATTATCTGGCAAACGGTGGAGATGGAATGAACATGCTTAATGAAAGAATAAACATGGAACCCCTGGGCATAAAAGTCAGAGATGCAATCATTGACTATATGAAAGCTGCTCACAGCCATAATGAATATTTAAAACCGATAACCGATGGACGAATATCAAAATGACTCCAGGCGTGACTTCATAAAAGGATTGACCGGTTTAGCGGTCACAGCGGGAATTACAGGAATTCCCGGTCTGATTGAAGCAAACAGTAAGCTCATTAAACTTACGATCCTTCATACCAATGATGTACACAGTCATGTAGATCCATTCCCTGAAAATCATCCTAAATTTCCAGGAATGGGAGGTGTTGCCAGGCGGTCGGCAATTATAAAAAAAATACGAAAGGAACAAAAAAATGTATTACTTTTTGATGCCGGTGATATGTTTCAGGGAACACCTTATTATAACATGTTTGGTGGTGAATTGGAACTCAAACTCATGAGCAAAATGGGATATGATGCTGCAACCATTGGTAATCATGACTTTGACAATGGCATCGATTCTCTGTCGCAACAGCTAATAAATGCCCAATTCCCATTGATAAACAGTAATTATGACTTTGAGGGTACTTCAATGCATGGCAAATCACACCCTTATAAAATCTTTAAAAAAGAAGGGCTGAGAATTGGAGTTTTCGGATTGGGTATTAAACTGGAGGGACTGGTAGATAAAAGAAATTATGGTTCCACTCAGTATCTCGATCCTGTTAATAGCGCATTGAAAATTTCTTCGTACCTTAAGGAACAAAAAAATTGTCACCTGGTGGTATGCCTGTCGCATCTTGGGCATGATTATAAAGTGGATAAAATATCAGATACCCGACTGGCAGCATCCAGCGAGCATATCGACCTTATCATTGGTGGTCATACCCATACCTTTCTGGATGAACCAGTTAAAATCAAGAATAAAAATGGACAAAACGTGTTGATTACCCAGGCCGGTTGGGCCGGTTTAAGATTGGGCAG
>JALYQW010000071.1 GCA_030855635.1 Bacteroidota bacterium
GAATTGCCAAGAAGAAAAGCATCCAAAAAGAAAAAATGACCTTTCTAAAATCGATACTTCCTAGTGAAAAAACTAATGCAATTATTGCGTTAATTTCAATAATATCTACTGTTATTGCTTATTGCGGTTATATGTTAAAAAATAGCCAGGATTTTACTCTGATTGATAATATATTCGGGATTGTTGGATGGATGATTTTTTTCATGCCCTGTATTTGGATTGCCCTCATAATTATAATTGTTATATTTAAAACAATTGGACAATTGGGTTCAAGGTTGTAAGCTAATTTTTTATACTTACCCTGCTGTAACTGTTATATAGTTACCCCGTCGGGGTTACCAATCGGTAAAATCATCCAAATCCCGACGCTCTTTTTTGGTCGGCCGGCCAAGTCCGGGTTGACGCCAGGCCGCCCGGGCTGCCGCATGAGCTTTCATTTTATCGATGATTTCCTGTGGAGTAATGTCCAGGCAAAATTCAAACACCCTTTTAGCAGGTAACCGGTTCTGAACAGGTTCAATGACTTTAAAAAAACGCTCAAAAGGACCAAAACGCACGCTTATTTCCATGTCGGCAATTACCATTCTTGAAGCCTTAGCCAGTTGTCCCCCGATTTTCACTTTTTCGAGGTCACATGCCTGCGCGGCTAAGCTACGGGTTTTGAAAATCCGCACTGCCCAAAGGAACTTATCAATTCTTACTGACATGTAATTTTAGTATTGAATGCCTGTTATTCTAATCTTTCTCAACAGGCACCAGGTTCACAATTTCACAAACTGCTTTTACATTTCCGAAAATCACATAAGCCTTTTCAGCATCCACCTGTTCCACCACGCCGCTCATACTTCCATTTTCGAGGCGAACAACCGCACCGGGTTTAATTATGGCCTGGAGGGCTTTGAGTTTCTCCTGTTTTTTACGTGCTGTTACTTTTGGATCTTCAATAGTTTTCTTCCGCACGAACTGCTTATAATATTTCTCAAAGATTTCTTTTTTATCTTTTGACTTTTTCCAATCTTTTAAAAATCCGCGGAAGCGTTCTTCCGACTCCCTGAGAATCCGCTCTTCGAGTTTTTTTAATTTTTGTTCTTTTAGAGTTAACGTTGTAGTGGTTTCCCTGGAAAGAATTTCATATTTTTTTATTAGCTCACTTAATTCCTTATTCTTTTTTTCAAGTTCAACGGTATTGGATTTTATTTGTGCTTTATCATGTTCAACTTCCGTTAACAATTTTTCCAGCAGCAGGTTTTTCCGGTTTACTTTTCTTCGCGCATCTTTAATCAATTGCCTGGGTAATCCACTTCGTTCCGCAACGAGAAATGTGTATGAACTGCCCGGTTTTCCTACCGACAATTTATAAAGCGGCCGTAAACGCTTCAAATCAAATTCCATTGAACCATTCATCAGCCCTGGTGTGCGGTCGGCAAGGACTTTCAGGTTGAGATAATGAGTGGTTATGATACCAAATGCTTTTCGGTTATTCAATTCCTCCAGCACAGCCTCAGCAAGTGCACCACCCAAATTAGGATCGGTACCGGTTCCGAATTCATCAATCAGAAACAGACTTTTTTCATTCACACGCTCCAGGAAAATTCGCATATGCCTTAACCGTGAACTATACGTGCTCAATTCGTATTCTATTGACTGACTATCGCCAATATCGACAAGCAGGTTTTCGAAAATTCCGAAAGTGCTGTCATCATGTGCGCTCACCAGCATTCCTGATTGAAACATCATTTGTAAAAGCCCTGAAGTTTTCATGCACACCGTTTTGCCACCGGCATTCGGACCGCTGATCACAAGAATGCGATTTTCAGAATTCAGAGAGAGATCAAATGGAATAACGGGTTTGTGCAAATGCTTATTATGAAGTACCAACAACGGATGACGCGCAATTTTCAGATCAATCACCGGCAGATTGGAAATTCTTGGGAGTTTTCCATCAATTTGAATTGCAAGTAATGCTTTAGCACGATTTAAATCAAAAGTTCCCAGTTGCATACTGTACAACTGCATGAGGGGTACATGCTTTCTCAGTACCGATGCAAGTTCCCGCAATATACGGGTGATCTCCATACGTTCTTCCTGTTCCAGACTTGCGATCAGGTTGTTGATACCCACTGTTTCCTCCGGCTCAATAAATGCGGTTTTTCCCGTAGTGGATGTATCATGTATTACACCTTTTATAGATCGTTTTTGTTCTGCAACAATTGCCACTACGCGCCGGCCGTTACGACTGCTTTCTTCCGATTCGGTAAGCCAACCTTGCCGGCGGAATTTATTGATAACAGCCGCATACACACGATCAGCTTCAGCGCGACTACGTTGTAAGGTTCGCCTGATCCGGGTTAACTCCGGTGATGCCGATGATCGCACCTGGCCGTGTTCATCCAGTATTTCTTCAATTTCTTTCAGAATGGAATTTTCATAAATGGTATCCCCATTAATCGCTTCCAGTTGCGGAAAAATACCCTTCCTGTTTTTTAAAAAATCATACACTTCTTTTACAGTGTGCATCAGCCCGGAAATCGCCATGAATTGTTCTTCACTTAACGTGCTGTTTTCAATCCGTAACAACGAGAGTTCACGCGAAACATCCACAAAATTTGCTGCAGGAAACGGTAAACCTGATGCTATAACTTGTCGCATTTCGGAAGTGCGTTGCAATAGCTTTGCAATAAATTGTGCATCCGTATGAATGGTAATTTGTTTCACCTGATCTTTGCCCATCGGTGAAATGCACAGCGAAACAATATGATCACGGATTTTTTCATACTCCGTTGTCAAAAGAGACGATTCAGGAAAAACGTTCAGCATACTCATAATTTTACAAAGGTAATGGAAAAGTGGGAGTGAGGCGAGTTAAGGTTTCTGCAAAATAGCCGAGACATTTTGTAAATGTTTAATTTTTTTTTAGATCAGTAATTATATATATAAACGGTACCATAATAAGTCAGTATTTAAATGAAATTTTTGCCTGCTGCTACTATCCAATCAGCACTTAAAATCCTTCGCGTTGAAAAATAAATTATGAAATCCATTGCAGGAAGCTGGCCGGTTTGGAATAGTCAGGGATCAGGATCAACTGTTCATTGCTTGTTAATAACTCGTTATTTGCCATCCGGCATAATTTGCTGAACTTTGCAGCGTTCTATAAAACCCAGTGAATATGTCGGAAATTGTTGATTTAAAACCCGTTGCGGCTCAGGTGCGCCGTGATATTGTTCGGATGGTGCATGGTGTACAGTCGGGTCATCCCGGAGGTTCCCTGGGTTGCACTGATTTTTTTGTTGCCCTTTACGGAAATGTAATGAATTATAAAAAGGGTACTTTTTCGATGGATGGGAAAGGTGAGGACCTCTTTTTTCTGTCGAATGGTCATATTTCCCCGGTATGGTACAGCGTATTATCGCGTATTGCAGGGTATTTTCCCGTTAATGAACTTGGAACTTTCCGCAAATTAAACTCAAGACTGCAGGGACACCCCGCCACGCATGAAAATCTGCCGGGAGTTCGCGTCGCTTCAGGTTCACTGGGCCAGGGTTTATCGGTTGCCATAGGTGCGGCACTGACAAAAAAAATGAACAATGAAAAAACTTTTGTTTTTAGCCTGCATGGTGATGGTGAATTGCAGGAAGGTCAGATATGGGAAGCAGCCATGTTTGCAGCAGCAAAAAAGGTTGACAATCTTATTTCGACAGTAGATCTAAATGGTCAACAGATTGATGGTGCTACTGAAGATGTACTTCCAATGGGTGATATTAAAAAGAAGTTTGAAGCATTTGGCTGGAATGTACTGGAAATGGATGGCAGTAACCTGGAAGAAATCATTGCTACACTCAATCGTGCAAAATCATTATGTGGCCAGGGAACTCCAATCGCTATTCTGATGAAAACAATCATGGGAAATGGTGTTGATTTTATGATGCATACACATAAGTGGCATGGAATAGCTCCCAATGATGAACAGTTATCGCTGGCGCTTGGTCAACTTCCTGAAGAAAAAGATTACTAATATAATTACAACTGATTTTTTTTAATTCTCCCATATGCAAACTTCAACTGCTTACCTTGTTTAAATTCACAACCATAACAGGATTTTTATTTTTATTTTGCTTCGGCGCTTTCGCGCAGAATAAAATGACGTCGCAACCTTCTTCCCAACAGTTAACACGCATCCTGTTTCTTTTTGATGCTTCACAAAGTATGTTTGGACGATGGGAATCTGATAATAAATTTGAGATTGCAAAAAAACTACTATCCAACATTGTCGACAGCCTTCATAAAATCAATAATGTTGAAATGGCATTACGTGTATATGGTCATACAAAAAAATTTCCTCCACAGGATTGTGACGATACTCAACTCGAAATACCTTTCGGAAAGGCTAACGGTTTCCGCATAAAGGATAAATTGAATGCGATAACACCCAGCGGCACTACTCCCATCGCTCAGTCATTGGAACAATGCGGTAAGGATTTCCCGGAAGGCCAGTCGCGGAATATTATCATATTGATTACCGATGGTATTGAAGAATGCAATGGTGATCCGTGCGCAGTATCCTTTGCCCTACAGAAAAAAGGTATTTTTTTGAAACCTTTTATTATCGGTTTGAATATGTCAAACGATCTTCAGAAACAGTTTGAATGTGTGGGTACCTTTTATGACGCCGCAACTGAAAATTCATTCGTAACCATTATGAATGTCGTAATCTCACAGGCCCTGAATAATACGACATTGCAGGTGAACCTGCTCGATCAGAAAGGCAATCCTACCGAGACCAATGTAAACATGACCTTCTATGATACGTTCAGTGGAGCCATTCGATATAATTTTATGCACACCATGAATTCAAAGGGATTGCCGGATACTTTGGTAGTGGATCCTTTGAGTAAATATAAAATTGTTGTGCATACAGTCCCGCCCGTTACAATTGATACTGTCGCCTCCACACCGGGTAAACATACTGTTGTAGGAGTTAATGCAGCACAGGGTGATTTGTTTCTCAAATTCGAAGGGTTGAATGATTACAGGAATCTTAAATGTATTGTAAGGAAAGCCGGGGACTTGAATACACTGGTGATTCAGGATTTTAATTCCTCTTTCCGTTACCTGATCGGGAAATATGACCTGGAAATTTTAACATTACCGAGATTGTATATCGAAAACGTCGACATCTCACAAAGTAAAACTACTACGGTGCAAATCCCTAATCCAGGAATAGCTTCCATCATGTCGAGTGGAACCGGTTATGGAAGTGTGTATGTTGAAGAAGGAAACATTTTGAAATGGATCTATAACCTTAATTCTGAAATGAGTCGCGAAAGCCTGGTGATGTTGCCGGGAAAATACCGTGTGATTTACCGTGCAAAAAACGCCCGTGAATCAAAATACACTGTTGAAAAAACTTTTCGAATTACCTCAGGAAGTTCTCAAACAATAAATTTGAATTAATTTAAAGCTCAGTAGTAACTGAA
>JALYQW010000080.1 GCA_030855635.1 Bacteroidota bacterium
AGTAATTCGGCGCCGATTATAAAATGAGGAAGTATTTTATCGCCAAAAGAGATTTTTTCATCATTACTTTCTCCCGTGATGGGATCAATCTCACTTGCTTTTATAGGATCCTTGTAACTCATATCGAATTTTTCGAGATGCTGGTAGGTGACAGAAAAACGAAAGGGTGCTTTAGCAAGTTTTTTAGACGCACCAACCATTATTTCAAATGGCAGGGGTTCATTGTTCTGTCCGGTATAATACGTAAACTGCCGCCCTGCATTCTTTGCAACGAGCGAAAAATTGAGCAGGCGCCTTGCAACATAATAATTGGCCCCGATATCAAGAGCCATTCCAAAAGAGGAATAATTTTCAAGGGAGGAATAAATGGTTTTCAGCGTCGTGCCTACCGTAAAGGCACTGTCATACAATGGACGGGCCCATGATAAATTCAGTGCATATTCTGCAGCCTTAAACTCACCGATCACCTGGCCCGAAACATCGGTTTCGGTAAAGTCGCCGTAGTTTACATAATGCATTCCGGCGGCAAACGATCCCAGTGATTTTATATCCTGTGCATATCCAACGTAACCATATTTAATATCCGCAAAGTAACTCACCCCGCTGAAAGTTAACTGTCGGTGCATTTCAGAATTCAGCAGTGCGGGATTGACAAAAATCAGGTTCAGGTCATTATCCTTTACAGGGACGAGCTTTCCCCCTAACGCAGCGATACGTGCTGAGGAAGACAGGTTCAGAAACTCATAGGTGTTATCACCACCAATTTGTGACCGCACGGATGTGCTGATGAATACCGAAATAAGTAAAAAAGTAATTTTTTGCATCGGTGCTGCGTTGAAATAAGTTCTAAAAGCCTGGAAACTTCAATAAATGGTGTGTGCTATGCAATCAAAATAATTCACCGGCGATTGCATATCACCGAATAACGGAATTTTTGCTTTTTTAGTGTGCTCAGTATAATGGATAATTTTTCATTAATTCCTGCGATTCCTTCTTAATAGTTTTCAGAATGTTTTTTGATGCCGAATCAGAAAGTGCTCTGTCAATTAATTTCACAATCCTGATCATTTCATTTTCCTTTAATCCCCTACTGGTCATGGCAGCTGTTCCTACCCGGATGCCCGAGGTTACAAAAGGTGATTTGGTGTCGAATGGCACCATATTCTTATTGACGGTAATTCCAGCCAGACCGAGTGCATTTTCGGCATCCTTGCCTGTAATATTCTTAGACCTCAGGTCAATAAGCATCATGTGATTATCGGTACCACCGGAAATAACTTTGTAACCAAGTTTCATGAATTCAGCAGCCATAGCTTTGGCATTCCGGATCACCTGCAAACAATATTCAAAATACTCATCCGTAAGTGCTTCCATAAATGCAACAGCTTTTGATGCGATTACATGTTCTAACGGACCGCCCTGTGTGCCTGGAAAGACAGCACCATCCAGTATGGCAGACATCATTTTCACATCTCCTTTCGGTGTTTTAATACCCCATGGATTCGGAAAATCTTTCCCCATCAAAATCATTCCACCGCGTGGGCCCCGGAGCGTTTTGTGAGTAGTGCTGGTAATTATGTGACAATGGGGCAGCGGGTCTTTTAACAAACCGCGTGCTATGAGTCCGGAAGGGTGAGAAATATCGGCAAGCACCAACGCATTTATTTTGTCGGCAATGGCACGGATGCGGACATAATCCCAATCACGGGAATAAGCAGAAGCCCCACAAATGATAAGCTTCGGCTGTTCTGCCAGGGCCAGCTGTTCCATTTTGTCATAATCAATGGTGCCGGTAGCTTCTTCTACTCCATAAAAACAGGGCTGATATAATTTTCCTGAAAAATTAACAGGTGAACCGTGGGTTAAGTGGCCTCCGTGTGACAGATCAAATCCCATAATTTTATCACCAGGCTTCAAAACTCCCAGCATAACGGCGGCATTGGCTTGAGCACCCGAATGGGGTTGCACATTTGCCCACTCGGCATTAAAAAGAGTTTTCACCCGGTCAATTGCAAGCTGTTCAATCTGATCCACAATTTCACAACCTCCATAATACCGTTTTCCGGGAAGGCCTTCGGCGTATTTATTAGTCAAACAGGATCCCATGGCTTCCATGACCTGCTTGCTGACGTAATTTTCAGAGGCGATTAATTCAATGCCATTTCGCTGGCGTTTCAGTTCTTTCTTTATTAACCCGAAAACTTCAAGGTCTTTCACTATTTTTTCCTGGCTCACTGATTCCGGAGATGAAATTTCCATTCTATTAAGTATTCATTTTTAACTAAAGTCGATTTCTGTACTATCGCCAATATTAAGGCTATGGCTCAGGCCTTTTAAATAAGCATCACTGCCTACAACAGATTGGTGGAGGATAGCGGTTTCCAGTTGTGAGAACGCCCCGATGATAGAATTATTGATAATAGAGGATTTCACAATGGTTCGCTCGCCTATTGAAACATTGGGTCCAATAATCGAATCACAGATGTCGCAATCACCGGCAATGCTGACCGGTTCAATAATGATGGTATTTTTAAAATCATAAATACCTTTCCCTGCTGCAGTTCTTTTCAGTAACACAGCGTTGGTTTCCAATAAGTTCGCTTTACTACCGCAATCGTACCAGTTTCCTACCTGGAAAGTAGCCACTTTAGCTCCTTTATCGATCATTTTCATAATGGCTTCGGTGAGATTGTATTCATCCCGCGATTTCTGTTTACTTAGCACCATGGTTCCTAAAATATCCATCAGCATGGCAGATTCTCTAATGAGGTAAACTCCTACTAATGCCTGGTTGGATTTTGGAATCACCGGTTTTTCGGCAAGTCGTATGATAAATCCCTCCTGATCAATCTCAGCCACCCCAAAATTTCTTGGATCGTCAACCTTTTTAACGCCCAGTAAAGAATGAGGTACATTTATAATGCGTTTTAAGTCAAACTCTACAATAGTGTCTCCTAACACTATGAGTATGTCTTCATCTTTGGCAATTAAAGGATGTGCCAGCCAAACAGCATGACCGGTACCTTCACGGGGTTCCTGAACAACAAACGAGGCTTGAATTCCGGGATATTTTTCCGTAATAAACGACTCGATTTTGTCCCCCAGGTAACCGATAATAAAAACAAAATCGGTAAGTCCGGCCTGTACAAGTGAATCTACAATATGTGCAAGAATTGGTTTACCGGCAACGGGAACCAATGCTTTGGGTTGAGTATGTGTGTGTGGCCTCAGCTTGCTGCCAATACCCGCCACGGGAATAATAATTTTCATATTTGATACGGGGTAAAACCCGCCATTGGTACAAAAATACAAGATAAAGTAATACCGGGATAATTTGATTGTTTTACTATCGCCGGATTCTGTTTCTTTGCACTTTGATAAAAATGAATAAAATTTTCAGAATATTTTTGCAGATTGTACTGGTGCTGGTTCTAATTCCGGTAACGGGTCTTATTGCCATATTTCTGAATTATCACCTTATTTCTTTGTCAGTTAGTGGAAAAATTTATGATAACCCTCAAGAGATTTCTTTCAGGAAATATACGCTGGTGATGGGAGGAGGTAACTTCCGGCCCGGTTTGTGGGTGAATCATACTTTCAATCATCGAATGCAGGCAACAGCCGAGTTGTACAAAGACAATAAAACAGATAAAATAATTGCAAGTGGTGCCCTCACCACCAGTGAACTCGATGAAGTGGGTGATATGAAATTGGTGTTGCTTGAATATGGAATTCCTGAAGCGGATATCATTATCGACTATGAGGGGATTCGTACCTGGGCATCGGTGGAAAGGACTTTTAATTATCACAACGCGGATACTATTATTATTGTGAGCCAGTGTGATCAGTTAGAACGTGCATTATTTATTGCACGATGTATCGGACTGGATGCAATTGGTATGAGGGCAGAGCCTACACCCACGAGGCGCCGTGCATGGACCATCCGGGAATACCTTGCCCGTGTAAAATGTACACTTGATTGCATTGCGTATAAATTCAGTTTTACCTAATTATTTTCCTATGAACAATCCGGTTTGTTCTTTATTTAAAATAAAATATCCCATCATCCAGGCCGGCATGATCTGGTGCAGCGGTTGGAAACTGGCTGCCGCAGTCAGTAATGCCGGTGGATTAGGCCTGATAGGATCCGGATCGATGTACCCTGATGTGCTGCGGGAACAAATCAGGAAATGCAAAGCCGCAACTGATTTTCCTTTTGGTGTGAATGTTCCGCTGTTATACCCCGACATTGAACAATTGATGAATATTATTGTTGAAGAAAACGTCGGAATTGTTTTTACTTCCGCTGGAAATCCCGCCACGTGGACTACCTTCCTGAAAGATAAAGGCATCACAGTTGTGCATGTTATTTCCAATTCAAAATTTGCAATTAAGGCTGAGGCCTGCGGCGTTGATGCCGTAGTAGCGGAAGGATTTGAAGCAGGAGGTCATAATGGTCGGGAAGAAACTACTACCATGTGCCTGATCCCCATTATCAAACGCGCTGTTTCGATTCCTGTTATTGCAGCGGGAGGAATTGCATCGGGAAGAGCGATGATGGCGGCTTTTGCACTGGGTGCAAGCGGAGTGCAGGTGGGTTCCCGCTTTGTTTTGTCGGAGGAATCCTCGGCGCATGATAATTTCAAAAACAAGGTGCTGGAAGTCGGCGAAGGTGATACCATATTAACTTTAAAAAAACTGACTCCTGTGCGGATGATAAAAAATGAATTTTATAACCAGGTGGCAGCAGCAGAAAACCGATGTGCTGATGCGGAAGAATTAAAAACCATTCTGGGAAGGGCAAGAGCGAAAAAAGGAATGTATGATGGCGACCTTTCTGAAGGTGAACTCGAAATCGGTCAGGTTGCTGCATCTTTCAAAAAAATTATGCCGGCTGCAGTCATCGTTGAGGAAATATGGACGGAATTTCTTGCAACAAAAAATGAAATTAGTGCTTTATAAAAATTAACATGCTGATATTTGAAAAATTTGAATTGTCAAACGGACTCAAAGTGATCGTGAATGAAGATCACTCCACCCCCTTGGTAGCAATGAACATTCTCTACAAAGTTGGAGCGCGTAACGAGGATCCCAACAAAACCGGGTTCGCTCACCTTTTTGAACACCTGATGTTTGGTGGTTCGGTTAACATTCCAAGTTATGATGAACCGCTTCAGATGGCTGGTGGAGAAAATAATGCTTTTACCAATAATGATTTCACTAATTACTACCTGACCATTCCGGCACCGAATCTCGAAACTGCTTTCTGGCTGGAATCCGACCGCATGCTCAATCTTGCATTCTCTCCTAAAAGCCTGGAAGTGCAAATGCAGGTAGTGGTGGAAGAATTCCGTCAGCGGTATCTCAATCAACCTTACGGTGATACCTGGTTGTTATTACGACCCCTGGCCTTTAAAAAACATCCTTACCAGTGGGCAACTATCGGAAAAGAACTTTCACATATCGAAAATGCTACGCTGGATGATGTGAAATCTTTTTTCCAGGATTATTATCATCCGGCCAATGCGATTCTTTCCTTATCGGGAAATATTACAACAGATCAGGCTAAAACACTCGCTGAAAAATGGTTTGGGCCCATACCCGGAAAGCCGGTTACCCTACGGGAAATTCCCGAAGAACCGCAGCAACTGGAAAAACGAACGCTCAGGGTTGAAAAGGACGTGCCTTATGATGCACTCTACAAAAGTTGGCATTGCTGCTCCAGGACCGATTCCCGTTTTCATGCAACCGATCTGATAACAGATATTCTATCAGGCGGAAAGTCATCACGATTATTTAATGTTCTGGTTAAGGATAAAAAATTGTTTTCTAACGTTAATGCCTATGTGCTGGGTGATCTGGATCCGAGCCTGGTGGTGGCTGAGGGCAAACTGGTAAAAGGAGTTTCTTTTGAAGAAGCTGAAAAAGCACTTGATGAAGAAATTGCTAAACTGGTGAATGAACCGGTAGATGAACGGGAACTGAATAAAGTGCGTCAGAAAGCAGAATCAGGACTGGTTTTTGGTGAAATGAATTACGACAATCGGGCATTAACCCTCGCCTATTTTGAAATGCTGGGCGATGCTTCACTCACCAACCAACAAGTAAACAGATACAGAAACGTTACCACTGAAAGTATAAAACAGACAGCCGCAGAAATTTTCCGCGAATCCAATTCATCAGTCTTGTATTACTCTGCTAAAAAATAATTTATGCCGCTCAACCGACTGCAATCGCCCGAATTAATTACTCCACATCACATCCCCGTAATCCGTGCCGGTGAAATAAAACTTGATAACGGCTTAAGCGTATACGTTATAAATGCCGGAACCGAAGAAGTCATAAAACTGGATATAATTTATCCATCCGGTGTTACCGGGAAAATTAATTTCGCCATTGCTTCAGCAACTCACCAGTTAATTGATACAGGTACTTCCACTAAAAAAGCCATTGATATTGCTGAATCATTTGATTATTACGGAGCCTACCTGCAAACCGATTTCTGTCCCGACTGGAAAACAATCAGTCTGTTTTCCCTGGAACGTTTTTTTGGTGAAACAATGAACAACCTTCTAGAAATTCTTGAAGGTGCGGTGTTTTCTGCAGAGGAACTTGACAACTGGAAAACACGAATCATCCAGTCACTTAAAGTAAACCGTGAAAAAGTTTCCTGGCTTGCGAAAACTGCTATGAACGAATCACTTTATGGAAGCGACCATCCCTACGGAATCAACCTCACTGTAAATGATATTGAAGCACTGACGGCAGAAAATTTGTGCGATTTTTTCTCGGCATCTTATCCCCTTGATAAAGCTACGGTAATCATATCGGGAAATGTGACCAGTCAGGTGCTGAAAACCCTGAATGATACCATCGGTAAAATGGAATTACGAAACATCAACACACAATTAAATTCCATAATTGCCCCGGAAAATATTCCTCCGTCGAAAAAGTTTGTGGAAAAAAAAGATTCCGTTCAGTCAGGTGTCCGAATTGGAAAAACTATGTTTAGCAAAACCCATGTTGATTACCCTGCTTTGCAAATAGTCAATACAATTCTTGGTGGCTATTTCGGATCACGTCTAATGTCAAATATTCGTGAAGATAAAGGTTATACGTATGGCATCGGATCGGGAGTTCATCCACATCTTCATTCTGGATATTTTTTCATTTCCACAGAGGTGGGAACTGCGGTAAGAGACGCAGCAATTATTGAAATTTATAAAGAACTCCACCGACTTACTGTTGAGCCGGTACCAAATACGGAATTATTGCTGGTCAAAAATTATCTCATCGGATCTTTTCAGAGAAGTCTTGACGGTCCTTTCACCCTTGCCGACCGGTTCAGGGGCATTCACCAGTTTGGTTTGACTTACGATTACCTGGATAACTACCTGCAACTATTGCATACCATTACCCCGGAAAAAGTGATGGAAGTGGCTAATATGCATTTGCAACCGGATAGCATGACAGAAATAATTGCCGGTTGATTAACAGTCTTTATGAACACCTGTTGATAACAAAATTTTCTAGCCTATTGATTCCCAAAACATTACTTTACAATGATTTGAATACCCGGCATGCAACCCGCTGAGCATCACTGCCGTCTTTTCTAAAGTAAATTCATCCGGTTTTGTAAGATTGAGGATGTTTTTCACTATATTTGTTTGTTGTAAACTATCATAAACTACCTAAAACAGCGAGACTTGAAAAGAATTATCCTACTCCTGAGTATTTTTATTGGGTCATTAATCCCTTCTTCCAACTTGTACGCCAGTCATGGTATGGGAGGTGAAGTCACCTGGACATGTCTGCCATCAGGCCAGTTTCGGTTTGAATTGAAATTTTACAGGGATTGTAACGGGATCCCGGGTCCGGCATCCATCAGCCTAACTACTACTGTGCCCGGAGTGCCAAATATTCCTTTACCGTTGTTTGATCAAAATGATATCAGCCCGGTGGGTTTGGCATCCAATGGAATAACAGCCTGTGCAACATGTGCTCAGGGAAACGGAAGTAATCCGCCGATTCCGGGACTGGTAGAAGAATTTATTTACCGTTCTGCCCCCATCAATTTGCCGGGAGTTCCTCCTGCAACAGGATGGGTTTTCTCCTGGGGAGAATGCTGCCGAAGCAGTTCATTAACCAATATTACCGGAGGAGGTGGAATTGGGTTTCAAAACCGCGCCATCATGTATCCTTACCTGGGTACAAACACTCAACCATGCTTCGATTCATCACCTTTTTTCGCTGAAAAACCTTCTACCATTATCTGCACCGGTTATCCATTCAAATACAATCCTAACGCAGTTGATCCTGAACTCGATTCACTTGTTTACAGCTGGGGACAGCCCCTTGACGAATCGGGTGGGGTAATTCCTTTTGCACCGGGTTATAATGTGAACAGCCAGTTGCCATCCGCAACTCAAAATCCTGCAAACAGTGGTGCTGTAATGAATCCGAATACCGGTGAAGTTAACTATACTTCCTTTACAGGAGGATATTTCGCAACCGTAGTTAAAGTTACTGCTTACAAATGCGGAATTAAAGTGGCTGAAGTATTCCGCGAAATTAACGTGGTATTGAATAATAACTGTCCTCCGGTAATGACCGGACCCAATTTTCCACCTGCAGTAAATGCACCATTTTATAATCCGGTAACCGGTCTTCAAACCGCTTATGCCGATACGGTTTATGCGGGTGATACGGTAAATTTCATTTTGGCTGTAACCGACTTTGATATTTTCAATAGTGGTGTAGGACAAACTATCACAGTAGAAGGTTCGGGTAGCCAGTTTGGTACCAATTTTACCAATCCTAATACAGGATGTCTGATCCCTCCCTGCGCAACAGTATCACCGGCTCTGCCGTTTTCATTTGCAATTGGAGGACAGGTAACCTTTAACTGGGTAACCACCTGTGATCACGTAAAGGGTCTTGACACTTTGTGCACAAGAATTTCCAATACCTACCATTTCGTAATTAAAGCATCCGACAATTACTGTCCTGCCAATGCGACTAACGTAGGTACATTTTCCATAACCATACTTCCTCCTCCGGAACTTAAAGCTCCGGTTTTACGATGTGCTTCGGTGAATACTGATGGCAGTGTGGCCTTAAGCTGGACCAAGCCTGCAGTGCGAGATTCACAGAACACGTTTTATTCGTATGAAATTTATGCTTCGCTGGCTGCAGGAGGGCCCTGGCAACTGGTTGATAGTGTGAAAACACCCTACCTGTCTCCGGCAACGTATTCCTACACGCATACGCTTCTTAACCTGACAGCAATGTTTGGCACCAATGCGCAACAACAATCGATTTATTATCATATCAAAACTATTTCAGGCTGCTTTGCCGATAGTATTTCTGATCCATCAAATATTTTAAGAACCATAAAATTAAATGCCAACCTGAATGGAGCGAATGAAACTGTGCTCACATGGAATGCGTTGTCCACTCCACCACTGAGTTCGCATGCACTGAAATATAAAATATACAAACAATTTCCTGTGGGTGTGTGGGCATTAATTGATTCCACCGCACTGTTAACCTATACTGATATAACTACCAAACTACTATGCAATGACACGGTGAGCTACCGGGTTGAATTATCCGACAGCACGGGGTGTATTTCAAAATCATCACTGGATGGTGTTCAAATAATCAATCCTAACCCGATTGCTACAATTGTACCTGTTAATCCTTCTTTTTGTGCTGGAGGATCTGTTATATTAACATGCAACACTCCGGGTAACTCCTATGTTTGGAGCACCGGATCCTTGACCAATACTACAACAGTAAATGCATCAAATACGTATACGGTCACCGTTACACAAAATGGCGGCTGTACTTCGGTAGGGTCCACCACTGTCACGGTGAATCCGCTACCCAACCCCACAATAACCGGTAACAATTCTATATGTGCCGGTGATTCTGTTTTATTTAATGCCGGTGGACCTTATGCAAGTTATGTCTGGAATGGCGGAGCCACTTCGCAATCAATTTATGTGAGTGTTTCCGGTACGTATACCGTAACGGTTACTGACGCCAATGGTTGTTCAAAAAGCACCACCCGTAACCTGGTTGTTAACGCCAACCCTGTTCCCAATATCACCGGTGTTGCAACCATTTGCCAGGGGAATACAACCATATTGAATGCAGGAGCATTTCCGCAATATCTGTGGTCAACAGGAGCAGCAATTACCCAAACCGTTACTGTAGGGAATGCAGGGAATTACACCGTCACCGTAACAAACGCAGCTGGCTGTACGGGCACTGATGTTTTCAACGTAGTGGTGAATCCTCTTCCTAACCCGGTAATTACAGGCGATAATTCTATTTGCGCAGGTTTTACAACAACACTCACCGCAGGTCCCGTACCATATAATATTTATTTGTGGTCAAATAATGCCGGTGCGCAATCTATTACTACAGGAGCCGCAAATACGTATACGGTTACCGTTACAGATGTAAATGGTTGTACCAATACCGATGATATTGTTCTTACCGTAAATCCAAATCCGGTACCTGTAATTATCGGTAATAATATTATTTGCCAGGGTCAAACTGCTACATTCAATGCCGGACCCGGGTTCACTTATGAATGGAGTAATGGTGCCTTCACACAATCAACTAATATTAGCATTGCAGGTCCTTATACTGTTACTGTAACTGATGCAAATGGTTGTATTGGTGTTGCAGTAAGAAATCTAGTGGTAAATGCCAATCCCACTCCAGTTATCAACGGCACCACTACTTTCTGCCAGGGGTTAAACTATAACCTTAATGCAGGAATTGGATATACCGATTATCTCTGGTCAGGTGGTGCAACCACCCAGTTGCTGAATGTTACTAACAGTGGAACGTATACGGTTACCGTTACTAACGCCAACGGATGTACAGGTACCGATTCCCAGGTTGTTACCGTGAATCCATTGCCTACCCCAACAATATCAGGTGATTTAAGTATCTGCCAGGGCTTTAATACAACTCTTACTGCTAATGCAGGATATCCGACGTATCAGTGGTCAACAGGTGTGAATACGCAAACCATTAACTTGAATACCGCTACCACTGTAACTGTTACAGTAACCGATCTCAACGGTTGCACCAACAATACCAGTGTTACAACCGTTGTCAATCCTAACCCGGTACCTGTAATTATCGGTAATAATATTATCTGCCAGGGACAAAGTACATCCTTCAACGCCGGTCCCGGTTACACTTACTTGTGGAGTAATGGTGCACTCACACAAACAACGAACGTTAACACCGCAGGTCCGTACACAGTTACTGTAACCGACGCTAATGGATGCGTGGGATATGCGGTAAGAAATCTTACTGTGAACGCCATTCCTACCGCTGCAATAAGCGGAATCGATACTATATGTGCAGGGCAGGCCACATCAATCCAGGTTAACTTTGGCGGTCCTGGTCCTTATACCTACACCTACTTTGATGGAGTAGCCAACCAGGGACCTTTCACTACTGGTGCAGCTGTAGCAAACATACCTGTATCGCCTGCTGCAACCAGTGGTTATACCCTGGTAAATGTGAGCAATGCCAACTGTACAGGAACGATCAGCGGAATAGCCAATATCTCTGTAACTCCGCTTCCAACTGCACAAATTACAGGCACTACTGATATCTGTATCGGAGGCAATACCAACGTGTCAATTAACTTCACCGGTGTTGGCCCATATACATACAGTTATACCGCCGGTGCTACCGTGTTTGGACCATTTACAACCAGTAATGATCCTGAAATCATTAATGTTTTGCCTGGTACAACTACTACTTACGGACTTACTGCAACAGTAATCGGTGCAGGTTGTGTGGGAAATACTAATCCTGCAACAGCTACTGTTACGGTGAATAGCCTTCCAACAGTTGCTGTAACCGGAAATAATACGATTTGCAGTGGTGAACCAACGGATCTCATCTTTAACTTTACAGGAACCGGGCCCTATACTTACTCGTATTCAAATGGTACAACTACTTTCGGTCCGTTTACAACACCAAATGATCCTGCTACCGTTACAGTTACTCCTGGAATTACTACAACGTATACTCCGGTAAGTATCAGTGATGCGAATTGTACAGGGTCGGTTGCAGGTGCGGCTGCCATTACGGTGAATCCATTACCTTCTGCAACCATATCAGGAACTGCAGCAATTTGTGATGGTGCCAGTACCGACCTCTCTATTTTGTTTACCGGTACAGGACCTTATTCATACAGTTATAATGATGGAACCAATATTTTCGGTCCGTTTGTAACCAATCAAAATCCAGTAATCATTAACGTTAGTCCGAACAATACCACTACTTATGGAATAACAACCGTAAGTGATGCCAATTGTACCGGTAACGGTGCCGGTTCTGCTGCGATTACTGTCATTCCTTTGCCAACATCTGACCTGACAGGAACAACTGAAATTTGTAGGGGCGATGACACAGATTTGATACTCAACTTCACCGGAATTCCTCCATTTGAGTATGGGTATAGTGATGGCGGAAATACGTATGGCCCTTTCACCACTAATAATTTTTCCACAAATATTAACGTGAGCCCGATAAACAATACCTCTTATGTAGTGACTTTCCTAACCGGATCGGGATGCCAGGGGACACCTTCAGGAGTTGTTGATATCACAGTTAACAGCATACCTGATGCAGACCTTGCCCTTTCCGGGGATGATGTTTTATGCGATGGTGAAAGTTCTGAATTTACAATCAACTTTACAGGAATTGCTCCATACACCTATACTTACACTGATGGATTTGCCACTTTCGGACCATTTACAACTTCTAATAATCCCGAAATCATTCCTGTTACTCCATCGGTTTCTTCAAATTATGGATTGATTACTTATAGTGATGATAAATGTATTGGAACCATGGCAGGCACCGCACTGGTAACTGTGAACCCTTTACCTGTAGCTGCGGTGTCGGGTAATTCAACTATATGTGATGGTTCCGGTACTTCGTTTACAATTGGATTCACCGGAACGGGTCCTTTCACGTATTCGTATTCAAATGGGTCTTCCAGTTTTGGACCGTTTACCACTCCGAACAATCCAGAGATCATAACTGTTGCACCAACTGTAACCACTTCCTATAACGTTGTTACAATTAGTGATGCGAATTGCACAGGATCTTCTTCAGGTGTAGCAGAAATTACAGTCAACCAGATTCCAACTGCTTCCTTGACCGGGGATGCTGAAATATGTCGTGGAGAAGCAACCGGCCTGAGTATTGCGTTCACCGGCGTTGCTCCATTCACTTACACATATTTCAATGGTACCAATAATATTGGTCCTGTAACTGTTGCCTCATCTCCTGCGAACATACAGGTTGCTCCGGCTTTGAGTACATCTTATACATTAATAGCTATTAATGACGCAAATTGCCCCGGAACATTAAGTGGCAGTGCCGATGTTACGGTGAATCAACTACCACAACCTTTAATTACAGGGGATTTTGAAATCTGTGATGGTGAATCTTCTGTACTGGTGGCTACTCCCGGATTTACTACTTATACCTGGTCGAATGGTAGTGCCACTCCATCCATAGTATCAACAACACCCGGAATCTTCACGGTAAGTGTCATCGATAATAATGGATGCGAAGGAACATCTCCTGCAATCAATTTTATTGTAAACCAGACTCCGGTAATCAGCTTTACCAATGATACCAGTCTTACCTGTGAAATTCCTTCTATAAATTTCTTCAATACCTCATCATACCCTTCCGGATCTGAATTCTCCTGGAACTTTGGTGATAATGGAACTTCTGAATTACCAAATCCATCACATCTTTATTCTCTTCCCGGCAATTACCCGGTTACTCTAACCATCAGTACTCCAGCTGGATGTACAGCTACTTTATCACAACCTGTTGAGATTACTTTCTTCCCGTTACCAGTTGCTGATTTCAGTTATGCACCTTCTGTTACAAATGTATTTAATGGCCGTGTGGATTTTGTTGATGAATCAGAATATGCAGTCTCCTGGTTTTGGGAATTTGGTGATGGCGGAAAGAGTGCCGACAAGAATACTTTCCATTATTATAATGAAATCGGTGAATATAAAGTAACCCTAACTGTTACCAACATTGCAGGATGTATCGATCAGAAAGAAGAAATAGTGATTATCAATCCTTTCTATATCCCAAATGCATTCACTCCCAATGCTGATGGTATCAACGATTATTTCTTCGATGCCGGTTATGTACTGGAAGTAAAATCTTTCAAGATGAACATCTTCAGCCGCTGGGGTGACAAAGTTTATGAAGGGGATGATTACACCAACTTCTGGAATGGATATGACCAAAAAGGAAATAAATCACCCGGAGGCGTTTACGTGTATACCATCGAAGTTATTACCATTGGTGGTAAAGAACATAAGTTTACAGGAACTGT
>JALYQW010000119.1 GCA_030855635.1 Bacteroidota bacterium
CTTGGGATTCGTTAATGCCGGATTGTATATGATTTATGTGAAAGATGCTGCCGGTACTTCTTCAGTACATAAGGTGACTAAGGAATAATGTGCTGATGAGCTGATGTGGTAAACCACATCAGCTCATTGATGGGAATCAATAAAAAACAGATTTTAGAGCCGAACTGTAAAAAGTTCGGCTTTTTTGTTGAAAAATTTCAAACGTATAGCAATTTATGAACAGGCTATTTCCGGACATCCACATTTTATGCCCTGACTTATATTTAGTTTTACTTATTTATATATCAGCAATTTATATTAACTATTTAATAAATACCTTTAATATCACTCAGTTATAAAATTGGTGAAGAGCATTATTTTTGGTTAATAAGAATGCATAAATAAAATATGATATTTATTGTATTATGGAAATGTATTCCTTAACTTTGATTTAATTACCACATTAAACTTTTCTTTTAACCACATCAGTTCCATTAATATTGTTAAAATGAAGCCACAAAGTATTGTATTTGGTATCGCATTATCAGTTCTGTGTTTTTGCAATTATTCATCTGTTTACAGCCAGTTTAAAGATGCGGTTGTTGCGGACATTGCTACAGGGATGAATCCGGTATTTGCTACGAACACAGGTAATTTTATCCTGGATAATGCCGGGGTAAATTTTATGGTAAGTGTGTGGGATGATATGGGAGGAACCAATGCTGCCTTAGCATGGAAAGTGGGAGCGGCTACAGGATTAACGTTAATAGATCCTACTGCAAATATTAAAGATCCGGATGTATGTATCGTTAAAAATAACTTTGGCAGCGTGTTCGCCATAGTTTCGTACTTTGAACAAAACAGCAATCAGTTCATGATGCGGGTTTTTAACTGGCAATCGGGATTGCAGCAATTTACCGGGCAAACCCCGATTGTTTTGATTCCAGGTCAGTATGAAACTACTATAAATATTGATGCCAACGATGAGGGAGATTTTGTAATCGTTTGGGACCAACTCGGACAACTGGTTCAAATGGCATTTGGAACAACTACTGGCAATAACCCACCAACATTGAATTTTCAGGGAGCGGCTTTTAATCTCAACCAGGGAACAATGCCCGATGTTTGTTTTTTTAGAAATGGCACAACAGGATATAAACAAGTTGATGTAGTTTACAAAAACCCGATTGGAGTTATAGCTGTAGATTTTTACCGTTTTACTGATCTTTTAGGTGGAATTGTAAATGCACAAACCGAATTGCGTTCCGCACCAGCCGATTTAATTTATCGGTATCCACGAATTGACTGCCCTTCTCCGGCATTCGGCAACCAAAGTGAATACACAGTAGTGGTTGAAGATTCAGATAACAGCAGTACCTGGCTAATAAAGAGTTTTAATAAAAGTGTATGTTGTCCCGGAATCACTACTAACATTTATAATGACGGAAATTCATCCAATTCACCATATAATTTATCAGATGTTGGAAATACCAAACCGGTTGTTGCCTATCAGAATAATCCTTTAGGTATCACCATTGGTTGGAATTTTGATAATTCTTTTGGGTTGCTCGCAGCTCCCGGGGCATCAGTTGCGCGATATCCTGTAGCAATGTCATGTACCAGGACAGGAGGAATTTTCCCTGCCTCTGCTTATCTGGTAATTCCGATAGCAGTGAACAATGGGGCTCAAATTGGGAACCTTTCCTTATCAGGACGTCTTTCACCAGAAGGCTTGTATTCTTATCTTAAAGGAAATGAAATTTATTTCAAATCAGTACCTCATGCTGTTAATTCAAACAGTCTGAAAACAGTTGAGCCTTCAAATTTTTCGGATTGGGTATCTGCTCTGGAATTGGAAAACGCTTCTTTTGAACTATTATTTACAGTTACTGACATGACAGGCAAGCAGGTTTTTGCTTATACAGGACCTGCTAACAATCTTTACTCAAAATGGAATTCATTCTCAAAAAATATAAGGATGGGAGTTTATAGTGCTCAATCCAATAATAATGAAGGGAAATTAAATTTCAATGGCAAATTGTTTGTAAGCAATGATTAACATAAACTGCAACAGTGCAAAAAATTAACAATTTTGAATAAAACATTTACCCTGCTATTAATATTTTGCTTTTGTTTTTTCGCATCCCATGTTGGGGCGCAGAATTATAATTTGTATTGGGATAAAACTTTTGGAGGTACTTCACGTGATTGGAATAGCAATGTTTCAGTTAATAGTGAGGGAGAACTTTTTATAGTGGGTGATTCGCAAAGCGATATATCAGGGGATAAATCAATCGCTTTATGTAATACTCCTAATCCCAATTCAGATATATGGCTATTAAAACTTGATACATCCGGTGCTATTTTATGGCAAAAAGCCTTTGGAGGTGCTTCTGATGAAAGACTACCCCAACTGCACCATTTGAATAATGTGAATAAGGAAATGCTTTTAGTATGTCATTCCACTTCGGATATTTCATGCACTAAAACAGAACCTAACCGTGATACCATCCCACTTTTATCTGCCGATTATTGGGTCTGCCTTTTAGATTCCAGTGGAAATATTATTTGGGACAAAACCCTTGGCGGGGATAATTTTGACGACTACTTACAGGCAACTCAATTATCATCGGGTGAATTTATTATTGGGGGTGAGTCTAATTCCCCAGTGGGATATGATAAGTCCGTTGCTAATTATAGTATCAGCAATGACATTTGGACATTAAAACTAGATGCATCCGGAACTATAATAGGGGATAATGTTTTTGGTGGCGATGGAGTGGAATATCTTTCTGCCATCATTCCCGACTCCAACGGAAATTTTTTAATTGCTGGAAGTACTGCAAGCGATATTAGCGGCGACGTTTCACAAACCGGACAAGGCTACCTTGATTATTGGATGATCAAAGTTGACGGGGCAGGAAATAAAATATGGGATAAGCGATTTGGAGGCAGTGGCCCGGACCGATGCAACTATGCCACACGAACCACCGACAACGGATATATTCTTTGTGGATTTACAGTATCTCCGCAAGATGGTGATGTTTCGGAAGCTCCTAAAGGTATCCAGGATTACTGGATCGTAAAAACAGATTCCGCGGGTAATAAACTATGGGACCGGCGCTTTGGAGGATCAGGGGGCTCGTTCGGCACCTGGATCAAGCCAGCACCAGGCTCTGGATATTGGATGGGTGGATATAGCAATAGCGGAGCTGTGTTGGATGTGTCGGAACCCTCTTATGGCGGAAGTGATTATTGGATTATAAAAACCGATGAGAGCGGGAACAAACTTTTCGATAAACGATTTGGAGGCAATACGGATGATTTCTTCACATCCATGGCTATCTTGTCGGATTCCACAATGATGGCTTTCGGTTATTCTGATAGTGGCAGTTCCGCAGTGAAAACTGCTCAAAGCAAAGGTTGGATGGATTACTGGATGGTCAAATTCAGTTATACAGACACCATAACTTCCCTACCTGATCACAATAATTTTTTGTCTGAATCTAAAATAATCCCTAATCCTTCTAATGGATCTTTTATTTATGAATTTCAATTGCAGGAAAATACCGAAATGATTGTTGAAATTTATGATCTGACAGGCAAATTGGTGTTTAATTCCAATTTAACCTTTATCACAGGCTATCACTCTTATCCTTTCGCACTCTCTCACCTTGAATCAGGTATCTATTATATAACTACGCGATCAGCATCCCAATTCCTGTTGAAACAGGAAAAAATCATCATCATTTAGTAACCATCATATCCAACGAACCTAACCAGTTATATGTGCATTTGAATTAAATAAAAACATTGAACATCCTAATCCTCTAAAATCAAGCATACACCCTTCATTTAGGTATATTGACCAAAAGAATCAACTAAAATCATACTTTCTTCATACTTTACAGTACCTTATGGTTTT
>JALYQW010000121.1 GCA_030855635.1 Bacteroidota bacterium
TCTTTTTTTCGGTTTCATAAAACTTTCGGGACTCTATATTGTTTAAAATCAATAAGCTAACCTATAAATCAATCCTCAAATGAAGTATTTGTACGCTAAGTTGCTGCTTGCAGCCATCTTTATGCTCCCCCTGGCCGGTATGGCACAAACAACAGGTGTTCAGAATGAAAAATGCCTGGCTCACCATATGTACCTGGAGCAGATGGCCAATGAACAGGCTTTCAGGACAGCGCAACAAAATCTTGAAGTTGAAACTCAACAGTTTGTAAGCCAATATCTTGCAAATAAAAATTCCGGGGTTCAAAAAAATGCATCTGTGGTCCGTGTGATCCCGGTGGTTTTTCATGTCATTCATGAGGGCGGTCCCGAAAATATTTCCAAAGCACAAGTTGTAGATCAGCTGGATTCCCTGAACAAGGATTTTCGTCGCTTAAATGCTGATGCAGCCCAAACTCCTGCGCCATTTCAGGCCCTTGGCGGGGATGCTGAAATCGAGTTCCGATTGGCAACTCTCGATCCCCAGGGAAATTGTACCGATGGCATTACCCGCACTTTCAGCCCCCTAACCAATGATGCCCGCAACAACGTTAAAGCGCTCATCTATTGGCCAAGCAATAAATATCTCAACATCTGGGTTGTAAAAACAATTGAAAATACGAGCGGTTCTTCAGGCATTATTTTAGGTTTTGCACAGTTCCCCGGTTCTGCAGCCGCTACCGATGGGGTGGTTATGCGCAGTGATGTGATAGGAAGTATTGGTACAGCCGGATGGAATAATGACGGACGTACCGCCTCGCACGAAGTGGGTCATTGGCTGAACCTACGTCACATCTGGGGCGATGCCTCTTGTGGAAGCGACTTTGTTCTCGACACTCCTACTCATCAGGCTCCTAATACAGGATGTCCTGCTTTCCCGCATATAACATGCAACAATGGTCCTAATGGAGATATGTTTACTAACTATATGGATTATACTGACGGTTCCTGCCAGGATATTTTTTCAATTGGTCAATGTGCTCGAATGAATGCGGCTCTCAGTTCTGGTACCAGTGGCAGAAATAATTTGTGGTCAGCTTCCAACCTTATTGCTACAGGAACCACAGGTGCTTCCACTACTATTTGTACTCCTATTGCTGAATTTGTAACACCGGTCAGGTATATCTGCGAAGGAACATCAGTAAACTTTACGGATGGATCATGGAATGGTACTCCGGACACCTGGTTGTGGGATTTTCCCGGAGGCACGCCTTCTTCTGCAAACACGCCTAATGCAACAACTGTATATAACACTGCAGGCACATACGATGTTACGCTTACAGTAACCAACGCATCAGGAACCGATACCTATTCTCAGCCCGCATCAATTATCGTAGTTCCTGCTATCGGACAATATGGCGTTCCTTACAGCGAAAGCTTTGAATCCATTACCTTCCCGGGAACGGAATGGGCTGTTGAAAATGAATCAGGAAATACCTGGGTGCAAACGGCCAATGCGGCTTACACCGGTACTAATTCGGTATATGTAAATAATTATACCGGAAATACTTCGCAAACTACCGATGTGTTCTATACCCCAACCTACGATCTCAGCAATGTTACCAGTGCTAATATGACTTTCTGGCTGGCATTCGCTGCCCGCTCCAGCACCAGCACCGATCAGTTGAAAGTGTGGGCGTCAACAAGCTGCGGACAATTATGGAACATCCGTTATAACAAAACAGGAACAACGCTGTCAACTGCAGGGCTCATCACCAGCAACTTTGTTCCTTCCGCTGCACAGTGGCGACAGGAAACTGTGAACATCGCCAGCTCTTCCTACAACAACAAACCTAACGTACGTTTCAAGTTTGATTATTATCAGAATAACGGTAATAATATTTACATTGATGATATTAATCTAACCGGTACGGTGGGCTTGAATGAAGTTATGGAAGCTGCCCTTGATTTCAGCGTATATCCAAACCCCGTTATGAGCAAGGCTTCTATTGAGTTTACACTCACCGATCGCCAGGCTGTTCGCATCGATGTACTTGATGTGATGGGTCGTGTGGTAAACCAGATTTCCGAAACAACGCTCGATGCAGGCGAATACCAGTTTGAATTGCCTGCTGAACTTGCTTCGGGAGTTTATAGCGTTCGCTTAAACGCCAACGGCTACATCACTGTTCGAAAAGTAATTATTAATTAATCCTTATTTCCATCATAATAAAATGAAAAAATTATTCCTTGCCGGGATGTTGATCCTGTCGGGCTTAACAGCCTCTTATGCCCAGCAGTATCGTCCCTGCGGCACCGATGCCATGGTTCAAAGTGCTATGCAAAACGATCCCAACTATGCTGTCAACCGCGCACAACTGGAACAGTTTACCGAGCAATATATCCTACAGGAACAAGGTGCACTTAAAACTTCCGGAGTTATCCAATATACCATACCGGTAGTATTTCATGTAATTCATAATTACGGTCCTGAAAATGTATCGAAAGCTCAGATCCTGGATGCTATGGAAATTTTTAATAAAAGTTTTCAAAAACTATGGGCCGACAGTTTGGTGGTATCTTCCGTATTCCGTCCAATCATGGCCGATGCACAGATCCAGTTTCGCCTGGCGCAGATTGATGAAAACGGGAATTGTACCGATGGCATCACACGTACGGTTTCGAATTTTACTTATTCAGCCAATGATAATGTAAAGGGATTGGTGCAATGGCCTTCCAATAAATATTTCAATATATGGGTGGTTCAAAATATTGCCAGTGGAGCAGCAGGGTATGCGTATCTTCCCGGTGCTGCTGCCGCCATCGACGGCGTGGTAATGCGTTCCGATTATGTGGGAAGCATCGGCACCAGTAATGGTTCTAATTATTCCGAACGTTCTCTCACGCACGAGGCGGGTCACTGGCTGAATCTTTCACATACCTGGGGTGGAACCAACAATCCCGGACTGCCACAAAACTGCTCTGATGATGATTTTGTGCAGGATACTCCGAATACACTCGGTACTGCTAATTTTTCATGCGATACCAACCAGGTCACCTGCAACACACTTGATAATGTTCAAAATTACATGGATTATGCAAGCTGTCATTACATGTTTACCGAAGGACAAAAGTTGCGTATGCATGCATCGTTAAATGCTCCTGCCGGAGGAAGAAATAATCTACACACACTATCCAACCTGATTGCCACCGGCACCAATGATGGGTTCGTTCCCTCACCCTGTGCCCCTTTGGCCGATTTCAACAAGGATATCAAATACATTTGCGCTGGTACTACCATCACATTTAACGATCTTTCCTGGCGTTCCGATGCAACCAACTGGCAGTGGGATGTTCCAGGCGGAACTCCTTCAGTTTCTAACGATCAGAATCCATCCATACAGTATAACACCCCTGGCATATACGATGTTACATTAACAGTTTCCAATGCAGGAGGAAGCGATGTTGTGGCTGCAAGCGGAATCATTATCGTGAGTCCTTCAAATGGCATTTACGGTATTCCCTTTACGGAAGATTTTGAAAACACAGGCCCCATCCCATCAGGCTATAACTGGATTGTTGACAATGCAACAGGAAATCCCTGGAGCCTGAGTACGGTAGCGGCTTACAGTGGCTCCAACGCCATGCGACTGGTCAACCATTCGGGAAATCCCAATGGAACAATTGATGAATTTGTAACTCCGGGATTCGACCTCACAAATATTGCAAACGCAAGCATGACGTTCCGCCTTGCATTCGCTGCTCGGTCCAGTTCATCAACCGACCAGTTAAAGGTATTTGCATCGAATAACTGCGGACAAGCCTGGAACATCCGTTACACCAAAACCGGCCTGAACCTCTCAACGGCAGGAATTATATCGTCAAGTTTTATCCCTTCAGCATCACAGTGGCGGCTTGAAACCGTTGCTATTAACGGTGCCGCCTATACGAATGAACCCAACGTGCGGTTTAAGTTCCAGTATACTCAAAATACCGGGAATAATATTTATATTGATGATATCAATGTTACCGGAACTTCTACCGTGGGTATCCAGGATGTGGAATTCCTGGCAACTGTTTCGGTATATCCCAATCCTGCCAGCGGTTCATCCGTTATTTCTTTCAACTTGTCGGAACCTTCACAAATGCAAATTGAAGTTACTGATATCACCGGAAGAGTGGTGGAAGTAGTGGAAAGAAAAAAACTTAATGCAGGTGAATATCAGTATGCGTTTGGTAATGGTTTATCGGAAGGAGTTTACTTTGTACGTTTCCAGTCTAACGAAAGCGACCTAACTAAAAAAGTAATTTTTACCAAATAACTATGACTGGTGTCACAACAGGATCAAAAACTTTTTCGATAAGCATAATCTATATCATTTATGCTGCTCCCGAAAAAGTATTTGATGCTCTCACACAGGAAGGAATCATTTCACACTGGTGCGATGGCGGAGGGAAAGTAGAGTTAAAAATCGATGGTGAAGTAGCCTTGTTCGACGGATGGGTAAAAGGAAAAGTAGTTTCTTTCGATAAGAAAAAGAAAAAGCTTTCTTACACTTGGAAGCCCACCGAATGGGACAAAAAAACACCGCCATCACTGGTTGAATATGAATTAAAAAGTCATTCAGCCGGTACAGAAGTGCTACTGGAGCATTCCGGTTTCCCTTCGCGGGAAGAAGCTGATAAACATGAAAATGGCTGGACCGACTACGTGTTCGAGCCATTAAATGATTATTTTACCTTTCAATAAAACCTAAAACTTCTACCGCCATGCTTGCGCTTCATTCACAGCACATTAGCACTTTTGCAAATCAGCACATTATTTTGCATTATTCTCCATTTTAGCCTATTTTCGCACCTCAGAATTTTTGGATATCTATCCAAATCTTCCGGGCCTATAGCTCAGTTGGTTAGAGCAACAGACTCATAATCTGTGGGTCCTTGGTTCGAGCCCAAGTAGGCCCACTTTATTAGCTCATTTTTCAAATTAAATTTATGTAAACCCTTGCAAATCAAAACTTGCAAGGGTTTTATGTTTTTATCCTATTTGCATACGATTTGGTGAATTTGCATACGAGTTGTAACTTCCACCTCGCTAAACCTAATTTAGGCTGTTAAATGAGTCGTTATAAGTCAAATCAAGTTCCTATTACAGTAACTTTTCATCTGAAGCCGGGAATTCTTAAAACTAAGATAGACAGGTCAATTATCTGTATAGTTTCTTTTTCATTTCTTAGCTCAAAAAGAAAGAGCTTTAAAGAATTGGAAAAAGAATTAAGCGAGAAAGGATTACTCAAAAAAGATGAGAAAAATATTGCCAGAAGAATTAATGAAGCTGGAAATGCACAAAAAATTCAACGCGATTCAAAATCATACAGTAGGATATCGCTATCCACTGGTATCTCCATTCCTAATCAATTTTGGATTAGAGATGAAAAAAAAGCTATTGGTAGATATGAACAGATTAATAGTCAACTGACCATTTTAAAAGATAACATCGAAAAACTATATGCTTCCTTGATTAAGTTAGAATCGTTTAAACTAACTCCAAAATCATTTCAAGCAGAGATTAAAAAACATATTTTTAAAAATAACAATCCGACCAACCCGCTACCTGATTTTACAATTACCAGTCCTGCCGGCGGAAGTGAAGTAGTTCCCGAAAAATTTACTGAATATCTTATTTGGAAAATCGAAGATCACAAAAGATTAGGTCAACGTGAGAGGGCCACTATTACGGGGTATGGAAAATTTCGGAACCACGTACTTAAATTTGAGAAGGATGTATTGGGAGAGAAGAAATTAATGTTAAATGAAATAAATGATATCTTATTAAAAAAAGCAGTTGAGTGGTTTTTACTACAAAAGAATCCAAGGCCTGATAAATT
>JALYQW010000125.1 GCA_030855635.1 Bacteroidota bacterium
AAACCTTTGATGCCGGTAGGGCTTTTGAGTAATTTATTACGCTTAGTGGTAACTTTTACTTTGGTAGTTTTTGTCATATCAATTCCGTGTCTTGAAGTTTATTTTATATTTCTTCCTAAGTCATTAATTATCATCGTCAATCAGTCTTGGTTCGATAAGACAGTGCTAAACAAGTCCAAGTTAATAATAGGAAGAATGGTGTAATTAAGGGTTTTTTCATGGTTATACATTTTAGGTAATTTGCCCACACACGTTTTGCAAGTTGCGATCGATGGATCTTTTTGTCTATCTCAATCCCCAGGTTTTAAGGGCTAAGGTAGGCCTTTTTTAAGAAGCCGACTGGCGGACTTGCTGTTATAGCTGGTGATTTTGCTCATTTTTTATTCAAACCGTTCAGACAACCCAGCTCTACTCCTGCTTTCCATAAATGGGTTGATTTGTATATGCTAATGCTTCATTGTCGATATCTAAAAGCCCATAACTAAAGTTAGGTTCCAACTTTACACTTAACTTTTGGAAAATGTCATACCTTACTCCTAAACCTTTCACTGGACAATTATCTATTTTTCTATGTTTATGGGTCCTATTTTTCCTTAATAATAAATTAAATCCTTGTGCCTGCATTATTGCTCATGAATCCTGGAGTGATGTCATTCTATAATAAAAGCAAGTGCTTTTAATTTTAAAACAGTTCCTTCCTTGTTAGTGCATGTAATATACTCAAAATAAAGTTTATCTCCTTTGAGTGTAGCGTCAATCAATTCTTTCATTTGGTTTGTAAAAGGCCATTCCGGATATTGACCACCACGTAAAAAGAAGATTCCGGAACAATGACCTCTCTCAATTGAGTGATACCGGGATATTGCCCTCCGTTCTTTTGAAGAAGGGAAAGGATAACTGCTGTTAAAATTTGCAAAGAAACATTCACACTAATTCGGATAATTTAAAAAGAATAGTCTTCGAAAAGGTTTGTTTTTCAAGCTCCGCAGAATACTTGTAGCGTAACTGACCTCTGAAATTACGCTTAAAGTTGGCAATGCTATCGAATTTGGAACCTATTTTGCCAAAAGGCTGATCCCCAATTTCAAAATGGATAATGCCCCTCGATTTCATTTGAACAATGCCATGCCATAATAAATACGTAACAACTTGCGTTCGGAGATAGTTTTCATCCGTGAATGATGCCCAATAAAAAGCCTGATTTTTATAATCCCCTATATTAAGAACAGAAACAATATTATCATTTAATTCAGCAACATAACAATTGGAACCTTTGTAGCTAAGATACCATTCAAAGGTAGCCTTGTCATGATATGGCATTTTATTCCTTTTTTGAGTTTTTAAAAACAATTCATAAATACGATCCAGGTCTTTCGGTTCCGCATTTCGAATAGTAAATTGCTGGGTGCTCTGTAATTTTTTAATGCTTGCACGCGCATGAGGATCGAAGGAATTAAGAATATTCTCAATTGGCTGCTGAAGATTTAAATAATAATAAGCAAGAAATAGTGGTTTCCAGTTTCCTCTAAGTTCATGAAGAGGATTTATTAATATATTATTTTCGAAAATGTATTGACACATATTCGCATGATATAAAATAATTTTATCTAATTTATTGCGCACTAAAAATTCCGATAAATATTCATTTAGAAAATTAAATATTTTTCTTCTTATTTTTTCAGAAAGATTACGAATAAAGGCTGGTCCGGACGTATAATAACATTTGGCTACTTTTTTATCAGGTCTGTAGAATTTATGATACTTTTCTATTGAAATAAAAAGAGGGCAAATCAGAACTGGTTTATTTTCTTTTGAGTTATATATAATACAGGAATGGTTTGTTGCATTTTCTTTTTTTGCATAAAATTCATTCAACTCCAGACAATGAAAAAAGCCAATTTCATCTGATTTATCAACAACACTGTTCCAATCAATTAATGTTTCAGGTGATAAATTTTTTATATAATATTTTTCCGAAAAATATATAATAGAATCTTTATTATTTTTTTCTGTAGGTCCGCTAATAGTTTGCTGCAATGTGTTAATAGTAGGCATGCTCATGAAAAAATTAACCGGATTAGGTTTTGGAATTCCATGAACTATATAATTCATTGAGTTCGGGAAATTGAAGTATAAGCTTATCGTCTCTTTCGCGCGTGTTACCGATAACTTTTGCAGGTTTGCCAGACAAGATACTGTAATCAGGAAAAATTCCATCCACATAACTATAAGCATAAACCAAACATCCCTTTCCAAGAACTGTTGCTGGCATTAATAAGCTATAACTTCCAATAAATGAGTAGGCTCCAATTTTTACTCTTGCCTTTAATGTAGTGTTATCATTGGTGTTATTATGAAAGGCATCACCATACAATCTTACAGAATCATGGGTTGAATGAGTTAGAATAGTTGCATGGTGTGCTATCTGGCATCCGTCTGCTATCTCAATTGCATGTGTTGCATCAATAAAGGCATGATGTCCGATAAAAACATTTTTGCCTAATGTTAGCCGGTCAGAATGCTCGATTGCGGCTGAAGTGCTGATTCTTGCTGAATAAAATTTCTTTTTTTTATCAGCATAATAAATTATACGCGGATGAAGTTTGTCTTGCAAAAAGCGCAATAAATATAATCTGGCTCCAATAAACAGTTTATTAAATATCATGTGTTAAATTAGATTTTATTTTCAAAAATTCGAATACGAAAATATACTTTTAAAAAAAACGGGACAAGTTGTGAAGACGCTGCGTGCACCAGGTTTTCGGAACGAAGGTGGCCTTTTTTTAAGAGGCCGGATGACAGCAAGCACTTGGCTCTTAGTCGCAGCCAATCTATTCGCCCAAAGCGATACAGTTTGATGATCGCAAGAACGTATGTTCAAGGAGAGGTGGTCTGTATGAGTTTGCATTGTCATATTTATATTTTCTGCACTCTTGGTTGAATAAACCACAACCCTATTGCAGCAATAATCATTAATAAAAGAGTTGGCAAAAATTCTCCAATATCTGCCACTCTGTTTAATTCTGCACTCACTAATGTTTTTGCAGCAATAAACATTGTTGCTAAAAAAGAAAACAGGAACATAATCGGTAAATATATAGGAGTATCATAGTTGACATTAATTCCTCCAACTACAGAATGAACTTCAGTTGTTATAAAAATACCAAGAATGTATGACGTGACAACCAAAATTATAGCCCAATTAAAATAGCGATAAGCAGTTAGATTAATTCCTTGCGAAAGAAGTTTATCGTGTGCCTTGTGTCCAATTGCATAAAGCCAAGCCAACAGGAAAATTCCACCAATACTTGATAAAAGATGATTGACTATTGGATTTTCTTCAGAAGGAGATGAATAAAACTTAAGCGTTAAAGGAAACGCAATTAGTAAGAATAATAAAAGGCGGTTTATTCTAAGTAAACCTGAAGTCATATTATAAAGTCCTTTTTCCATATTGATTACCATTTTCAGTTAGTTTTGAATTTGATTTGGAGTAAAGATAATTAGAATTCCAAAAGCCAGCTCTTGCATTGTCTCCAATCGGTTACAGCTAACGGCGGGCCAGTTGCCACAGGTCGAGTCCATATGAATGTAAGATAAGTATTTCCCCTTTACGTTCCAAACGCAGACCAAAACACATTCACCACTTCAATAAAACATCAGCCTTGTGTGCAACTTGCTGTTATTGGCTGGTGCGTGCGCGACGTAAACGGATTTTTCCGGATGAGTGATGAACTCCGATAATAGCAATAGTCTCGGTGCTGATTTTATAAACAATTCTGTGATTACCTTCAAAATTTCACGAATTTCTTTCCTTGTATATTCAGGCCCCTCTCGCCCTATTCAACGTTGCTTGTAGTTTTTGTGCAATGTTTCCTAACTTATTAACTATCAATAATTTTAAACTTTTTTAATGGCAAGTAGCTACGACAAATCGGGGTGTAAATTATACGCTATTTGATGCCTTCCACTTTCCTAAACTCGAGGACCTTGCATTCTCCTCTTCGGGTGAATTGGTAGCCACAGAAGGGGGGAAAATTATCCAGTTAACATTAAAGTATAAGAATCTTTAATGAAAATAGAACTTGTACGGGGTAAAATGCCCTCCTGAATCCACAACCTGGGGATATTTTTTTTGATTGTTCTGCTTTTTCAAGGAATAGTACTAGAAAACCACATTTTGTTTCAGCCCATTAAATTCCTCATTCAACTGTTATTAATTCCCATTCAGACATTATATCTTTGTTATCCCTAAAGTTGGTCTTTTATTTGAACTTACCTTTATAAACCATTTAATTATAAAACCTAAATTAAAAAGCATGAAAAATTCTACTTATGTGTTAATTATCTTATTTACAGTGCTTTTCATGGCACCAATGGCGTCACGGGCGACTGTAATTAATGTAGAAGTCAAAAATTTTGAATTCAATCCTTCTAATTTTACCGCCAATGTAGGTGATACCATTAATTGGTTTTGGGCTACCGGATTCCATACCACTACCTCTTCCATTATTCCCATAGGGGCTGCTTCCTGGAATGAACCCATTTCCCAAAGTTCTCCCTCTTATGTTTATGTGATAACTACTGCAGGCAATTACCAGTACATTTGTTCACCACATGCCTCAATGGGCATGACAGGCAGTTTCACTGTACTTAACTCAACAGGAATTGGTGAAAATGCGAATCCATCACTTGCATTTATTAATTCCTATGTAAGAAATGGAGAATTGCATTTTAACTATACTATTCCGGGAGCTACTAATGTTTCTTTCAAGTTGTTTGACATTGTTGGTCATCATGTTTATGATGCGAAGCTTGGCAGCCAAACCGCAGGAATTTACTCCCAAACTATTCCCTTAGGAGCATTTCCTAAAGGAATTTATATCCTGAGCCTGATTGCCAATAATTCACAGATCACAAAAAGGATTATTATTGAATAACAATTTTAAACCAACTAAAAAACCCGGGACGATTTACGAATCATCCCGGGTTTTTTGTTGTGCTGTGATTAATCTTCTCCCTTTTTGTTTTTATCCCCTTTTTTACTGATATCGCCTTTGTAACCGGCCTCACGCTGTTTGCGGCTATCCAGGTTATCACGTATTTCGGGACGAGGTTTTTTGGAAGTCACGCCCTTTTTACTTTGAAGATTCTCTGCATTTTTAGATGGTTTCATAAAATTTGATTTTAGCATATGAAAATATCTAAAATGAGCACAATTTGTGTACCATTAATTTACAGGAACTTCAAATGCTAATCGGCCGTCTTTGCTTTATAACCGAAAAGATAATACAGATTGATTGTTGCCATCAAATTTTTGCCATTAAACTCCTCTCCAAAAAAATCATTCATATCGGAATCATAATAAAGAGGGGGAGTTTTATCGTAAATATTATTCAACCCGGGATTGATGATGAACTCCAAACCTACTCCATTCATAAACTGGAACCCGGCTCCGGCAATGAAACCCAGGTCAAGGGAGTGTAAATCATTTTTGATGTTTACTTTCTGGCGATCGTCCCCATAAGTCTTGTACGAAAATTCTGCATCGAGCAGGAATCCGGCCTGCATGCCAACCTGGAAAGTAAATACTTCGCCAACCTGGAATTTAAGCGGTAAAAAAATATCCAGGTAGGATAACCGTTGCCGGTAAAATTCTTCGTCCTCTAAAATCAGGAATTCAAGTTTGTTATAACCCTTGCGCGCATAGGTAAAGGTAGGTGTTACTGAAAATTGTTTTGTTATCGGCACTCTCGTTATCACTCCGAAGCGATAACCAAAGCCTATGTCAGCTTTATCGTTTCCTGAAAGCAGCCGGATACCCGTACCAAAATAAGGTCCAGCCTGGAATCGGGATTGAGCAATTATGGTTTCTGAATAAAAACCTGATACCAGTAATAATGCACTCAGGATGCATCCATAAATTGATTTTCGCATATTGAAAGGAGTTAATTTGATAAGCAGAGCAGGACGACAAATATATAAATTATACAATGCCATCCAACATCGTCAGAGTGTTCCACCTGCTCCGCCACCTCCAAAGGCTCCACCTCCAAACCGGGTTGCATCCGGCACATTTTGAGCCTGATCACCCATTGTTTGGGAAATCACAAATGCTTCTGCCTGCATCAATCCTTCTCCTTCATTATAATCCTCTTTGTCAAACGTATAACGTTGCTTGTGCCTTTTAAGGTAACGGATCCCCAGCCAGGATCCGGTGAGCAAAACAAGCCCGGTAATGGTCATCAGGTTTTTGTATTCAATAGTATAAAACCTGTATTTGATTGTAAGCAACGTAAGCAACAGAATGACTAAGCCGGTCCAAAGGATCAGCCTGTCGTTCGAATGTAAACCCCAAACAAGATAGATCAAAGGGATGAGACAGGTTGCGAAAAGAAATATTCCGGAAAGAGGAATGTCCGCAGTTAAATCCGTTCCATTCATTCCATTTAGCATCAGGTTACCTTCTCTTACAATAAAGTAATTCAAACTGGTGTATAACATCACCAGTGATCCGGCTTTTAAAACTTTTAGAACATGATCCATGTAAAACAAAGAATCTTTTTTGAGCATTGCATTGAAGTAGCTCAGCAAGAGAATGGATATGCTCATAAAAATAAAAGGCATCCATAATCTGCCAAATGCAAAATCTTTAAAAAACAAGAACACACAAACATACAGACAAATAAAGGCAAGTGCTGCCAGGAATGAATCGGAATAACGCCAGGAGGCTAATGCAAATACAGGTAAAGCTATAAGTGCAATTTGCAACGGTTCAAATAAATTAGTGAGCAGAATCAGTCCGGCTGCAAGAAATCCAACGGCATAATACAGCAGGCAATCATCAATACCGGAACGGTAATGCTGCTTTTGGTGGATAAAAAATTCAAGTGCCCAAATAAAAATTCCGAATGCCAGGATCATAAGCACACCGATAGTCTTTTCGTTATCCATAAAACTTACCAGTATGGAAGTTATTAATCCGAGTGCAGCGTTAATCAGGATGGAACAAAAAATAAACAAGCCAAAGCGAACAAATACCGACGGGGTATACAATACCGGTATAAATTCGTCTTGTATCCGTTTGTATTGTTCCGGGGAGATCAAATTCGCCGGGTAAATTTTACCGGCAAGATCCAATATGTAGTTTTTAGCTATCTCACTTCTGTTATAACTCATGTTATTTGAGCTTTAATATTTTTTTATAATTCAGGAAAAACCAGATTACACCGATGCAGGAAAATACAAAGTAATACAAGCCAATTGTTTCTTCCAGATTAAGCTGGAAAACAGCCCAGGTAATTGCAATGTAGCCATAGATAACCGAAAGCAGTAAAAAATAAAATGACTTCTCCGCTAAGGCATACCTCATAAGAATAACTACCCCGGCTATATGCAAACAAAAATAAATCACAGGGTAATCAAAGGTAAACAGGGCCGCAAGCAGGCAAATAAAAATTATATTGAATCCGAAATTATACCAGGTGAAGGTGAAATGTTTTTTTATATTTTTATCCTTAAGAATGTAACCTGCGCCGATTAAAAAAACCGCCAACGACAATCCGGTAAAGACCAGGGCATTTTCAAGAAATCCACTACCTAGTAAAAACGACGGAGAAACCGTAAATCCTGCAAAAGATGCCAGGGCCGTGATGGCCATTGACAATACTCCCAAGTGATCGAAGTAAAATGCGAGGAAGAAAAATAACATTGCCGGCACCAGTGAGGCAAGTCCGTAGTGGGTTCCAAAAATTTTATACTGAAACTGCAAATAGCCTTCCAGCGCTAAAAATAACATGCAACCCAGTAACAGCACGTAATCAAACCAGGGAGTTTCATAAATAACCCGTTCATGGGTCCAGGGCTTCCTGTTCCGGAAACAGTAATAAAAACATCCCGCACAAGCCACCGCAATCAGCAGTATGATAACAGTATGGCCTATAGATTCAATATTATCATAAATGATGATGCCCAATCCGGATGCGAGTAGTAACACCCCGGCATATAATAACGTCCGCAGTTCCCAGTGCAGCGAAAAAGGCTTTTTAGAAAACCATTCAAGGATCTCCCTGTATTGTTTCTCACTTATCAGGCCCCGGGTAGCCAGCTCGTCTACAAATACTTTTCTCATACCGTTATTCAATATGAGATAAAAGTAAATAAATGCAACAAACCCGCCTAAAACAGGCTATTTTTTTAAGACAAATGAGACGACTCCATAGCTCACAACGTACGTATTGGCCGTTCCCTTCACAACTCACTTACCACAAAATTAACTTTGGTGGTGGGAGTATTTTTCACCCTGTCCGATTATCATCTATCATCTTCATCAATAATTTATCTTCTATCTTTAAGAAGCAATTTCCCGAGAGCACAACAACACCCACTGTATAGGAGTTGTTTGAAGAGTGTTGTTTGGCTCTTCCGGACATAGGCGGATACAAATGATTAAACCCGCAAAAAAGCTCCCCAAAATCCTTCAGTACCAAACAGTTCCTCCTAATACAGCGATCCATCAGACATCCTGAAAACTAATTGTCTTTTTTTCAGGCGCCTTACCAAGTTTTATGATATGCGGCATGGCCATCAATTTTATGCAAATAACATCCCGGAAAGGAAATTTTTACCTCATATCAGTCATGTTTAGTTAATTTTGTAAGGCTATAATTGCTGACATTAATCATTAAAAAAATGTGCGGAAGATTTTCTCTTACCAAAGAAGAACTCGAGATTGAAAAGCGTTTCAACGCGAAATTTTATTCCAATGACCTGGTAAAACGGTATAACGTAGCTCCCAGTCAGCTGGCTTTGGTATTAACCGACGAAAAGCCGAATGAATTGCAACTTTACAAATGGGGATTGATTCCTTCGTGGGCTAAGGAATCGTCGATGGGCTATAAAATGATAAATGCCAAATCAGAGACTATATTCGAAAAACCATCGTTCCGTAACCTAATAAGAAAGCGGCGGTGTTTGGTTATCAGTGATGGATTTTATGAATGGAAACTCCTTACGGGGAAGCTCAAACAACCTTACCGGATCGGCCTCAAAGGCGATGAACTGTTCGCTTTCGCGGGATTATGGGATGACTGGACGGATAAAGAAACGGGAGAATTGATACCTACGTTTACGATTATTACCACCGAAGCCAATCCACTCGTATTGCCAGTTCATGACCGCATGCCTGTTGTACTTCCCCGGAATGCGGAAGCCACCTGGTTGTCGCTACAAACCAAAGACAACGAAATTAAAGAACTTTTAAAGCCCTATCCGGATACTGAAATGAAGGCGTATCCCGTTTCTGGTTTAGTAAATTCGCCAAAAAATGATTGTGAAGATTTGATTTTGGAAATTAAGGAGATGTAACTTTGAAAAATTCATCCGTAAAGTGTGCGCTCTCAAATTCCGGTGTTCTAACCCATGATCATGTAGTTGATATTATTCCCATTTAAATATAAATTTGAAAAACCCTGAATATGATCCACTTCAAAAAGAAACTGCTACTATTACTTATTGTTTCTGTCACCCATTTTTCAACTTATGCCCAACTTTCTAAAAACTGGTTTAATGAAGATCCTTCAAAAGAAAAATTTGCGGGGGTGAGCAGTGACCTGGCCTACGAGGAACTGTTGAAGCAAAAGAAATCAACTACTGTAATTGTGGCCATTATCGATGGTGGAACTGATATTACTCATCCCGATTTAAAAGATCAGATATGGGTCAACAGCGATGAAATTCCCGGTAACGGAATTGATGACGATAGTAACGGCTACATTGATGATATTCATGGATGGAGTTTTATAGGTGGCCGTGAAGGAGATGTAAGTTACGATTCTTATGAAGCCGTTCGCGTTTATAAAATGTACCAGCCGTTGTATGAAGGTAAAAGTGCGGGTGGCTTGAATGATGAACAAAAAATTCAATACAAACAGTTTCATGAAGCGAAAAAATTTATTGATCGCGAATTGGCTGAGGCAAAAAAAGAACTGCAGGAATATGAAAAATTAAAAAGTCAACTGGATGCTTTAAAAACGGCTCTTGGCTCCGGCCCTTTTAAAGCGGAAGATGTTGCCATGTACCAGACACAGGATTCTGAATTCAATAAATTGAAGACAGGCATTGCAAGTGCCATGACTAGCGGTGTACCCTTTGATGAAATTTATGACGATGTTATGTCGGGACATAAAAGTTATAGCGACAAAGTAAATTATTACCTGAATACCACCTTTGATCCACGCGCTATCGTAGGAGATAATTATGCTGATTATTCTGAGCGGTTTTATGGGAACAATAATGTTGCCGGCCCCGACGCCTCACATGGTACCCATGTTGCAGGAATTGTAGGTGCTGACCGTGACAATGGAATTGGTATGAAAGGTGTTGCTGCAGATGTGCAACTGATGATATTACGAGTGGTGCCTGACGGAGATGAACGTGATAAGGATGTAGCCAATGCTATCCGGTATGCAACCGACAACGGCGCAAAAATTATTAACATGAGTTTTGGTAAAGATTTTTCTCCAGGCAAGCAACATGTGGATGCAGCAGTGCAGTACGCCGCTTCAAAAGATGTGTTGCTTGTACATGGAGCAGGCAATGACAACAGTAACATTGATGAAGAAGCAAACTTTCCTCACCCCTATTATGAAAGTACAGGAACACGTGAACCGGCATGGCTCGAAGTTGGGGCTATCTCTTCATCAGGCGACATAGCATCGTTTTCCAATTACGGAGCGAAAAAAGTTGACATTCTCGCACCGGGAGTAAAAATATATTCGACCATTCCCGATAGTGGTTATGCTAATTTTAATGGAACGAGCATGGCTGCTCCGGTGGTTTCAGGAATTGCAGCAATGATCCGTTCCTATTATCCCGATATGTCAGCTGTTATGGTGCGGAAAGTAATTATGGATTCTGCTATTAAAATGCCTGTAAAAACAATAAGGCCGGGCACTAAAAAGAAAAAAGTGAAATACAGTACACTTTGTGCAACAGGTGGCATTGCCAATGCATACAGAGCTTTAAAAGTTGCTGATGCCTACTCCAGGAATTGATATGGACAGGGCTTTCATGATTAAATCATTTTCATTGGTCAGCATGATGCTGTAATTTACACATTCTTTGAGTTGTATTTTATAAATAGCATATGAACATCAAAAAAATTCTTTCTCCAATCGATTTTAGTGAGAACTCACTGAATGCACTTCGGTATGCTGCGGCGTATGCCAGAACAACAGGTGCCGCCATCTCCATTTTATATGTTGATTCACCCGATGATGCCACAGATGCACTGAAAGAAAATTTATCGATTGACCATTTGATGGATCTTTTAAAAAAATCGGATTATTTATCCGGTATAAAGACAAATGCCATCTTCGAAACCGGAAACGTAGCGGCGCTTATTCTTGAAGCTGCACAAAAAAATGATATTGATCTTATCGTGATGGGAACACAGGGTGCAGGTAACCTGAAAAGAAATCTTGTAGGAACAATAACTTCCCATGTTGTGGGCAAATCAAGTTGTCCTGTGCTGGCAGTGCCGGCCAGTGCTACTTACAAGCCCATCCGTAAAGTTGTACTGGCTATTGACCTGGCACAACGGACCGATAAAATCATTGAAGAGATTGTGAATCTGGTGAAAGTTCAAAAGGCAGCCATCCTGATGGTGTATGTAGGGGAAGATAAAAGTGGCAGGTTTGAACGGGAACTGAATGAACTTACCAATGCAATCAAGGCCCGGACCGGGTACAACCGCGTTGTGGCAAAATTACTGGAATCCTCTGAATTCCCTACCGTACTCGAATCTTATTCAATTGATATTGAAGCTGATATTTTAGTCATGATCACTCATCATCGGGGAGTTTTTGAATCGATTTTTGATCCCAGTCAGACTAAAATGTTTGCTTACCACACCCGGATTCCGCTGTTTGTGGTTCCCCATCACAAAACACCTGTTTTTTGCTTTTAACCGAAACGTTATCAACATTTAGGTAAATAATTAGGTATTTCGGAAACGAACTTTTACTTTCATGTGCAATAATGATTATGTCCATGAAAAATTTTTTATTTTTTATTCTTTTCTGCATTATTATTTCCGGGATCAGCAGCGCGCAGATTTTTACGATTCCATACTCTGATGATTTTGAAACCGGTGCCCCGGGATGGATTTCTTCGCCTACGATTGGTACTGCATGGGAATTAGGAAACCCAACTTATGGCCTTACAAATTCCACTCAATCGGGCACTAATTGTTGGGATATTAACCTGTTTACTCCATATACAAATTATGCAAACTGCTGGCTGAGGTCACCTGCATTTGATTTATCAAATGTAAACGGTGTAAACATTTCGTTCTGGCAAAACAGGAATACTGAAGCGTACAGTGATGGATTTCACCTGGAATATGTTACAGATACAATAGGACCATGGATTGTTTTAGGAGGAATTAACACACCCGGAGCTCTCAACTGGTATTCAGGTGTTTTATTAACTTCATCCGGTTTACCGGCATGGGACGACAACTCAAACGGATGGGTTCAGTCAAGCATATTAATTCCAAATTTCAGCGGTGGTTCCACAGTCTGGTTTCGTTTTGTTTTTACTTCTGATGGGAGTGTAACTTATGATGGTGTATCAATTGATGATTTTTCAATAACGCCAGCTAACCTCAATGTGGTTTCCGGTACTGCATACATCGATGTGAATGGCGATTTCCTGATCGATGCAGGTGATATACCGGCGCCAAATCTTACACTGAACCTGAACCCGGCTGCAGGCTATTACTATCAGCCTACTGATTCTATTGGCGAGTATTACATCTTTATTGATTCAGCAGTTACAACAACCATCACTCCTGTTCCTCCCTTGTACAGCACTGTTACACCTGCTAATTATGTTGTAACACTGAACGGATCTGGATTTCTGAGCAGCGGCAATGATTTTTTAATAACGTATATGCCGGGCGTTATTGATCCTGCTGTGAACGTTACTACTACACCGGTCAGGCCAGGATTGAATCATACAAAAAACATCCAGTATACAAACTTTGGAACCACCTCTGTTTCCGGCTCCATATCGATGATGTTTGATACTTCGTTTACGATCATCAGTTCAACTGACCCGTATACAACTATTGCACCTTATACACTTGAATTTCTGTACACAGAACTGATGCCAGGTGAAAACAGATTTATTCAATGTGTTTTTTTAACTGATTCTGCATTATCCATTGGAACTATCACCAACACGTCAGTTATTATTTTTCCTCTTGCCGGTGATACAAACGTTGTAAATAATTATGATACCGTCTTTAACAACACCGTCAATTCATACGATCCCAACAACAAGCTTGTCGATCCGGAAGGTGATTTACCTGCACAACAGGTAGCAGCAGGATTGGATCTCGATTACACAATTAATTTTCAGAATGTAGGTACTGCTGACGCTATTCATATAAATATTTATGATGTGCTGGATGAGGATCTGGATATTTCCACATTCGAAATTACGGGTAGCAGTCATCTCATTTCTTCGTGGAGTATTAATTCAAATCGGCAGTTTCATGTTTCGTATGCGAATATTAACCTGGCTGATTCCACTACAAATGAACCTGGAAGCCATGGATACATTACTTACACTATAAGTCCATATACCAATCTGACTGCTGGAACTCAGATCGCAAATACTGCAGCGATATTCTTCGACAACAATTTACCGGTAGTAACCAATACTACTTCTTCAATTGTAGTTATTCCTACAGGAGTGCACAATATCAGCACGGACAGCCAGATTCTTTTATTTCCAAATCCTAATTCCGGAAATTTTTATTTCAGGGCAGATACCGACTTTCATTCGTTCCGGATCTTCAATGCTATCGGCCTGGAACTGGTTAATGAAAAAATTTCTGTACCGGGTACAGTACAGCCGGTCAATCTGGATCTTCCACCGGGTTTATACCTGGTTGTAGCAAACGGCGATGGCACATCATTCACAACAACTATGATCATTGAATAATCGAACTACACTATTTTTTATAAACACTCAACACTAACTACACTGATATGAAACCAGCCCTTACTTTGATTTCACTCTTTATTTGTTTAACAGTATCAGTAGTTGCACAACGCGCATCACTCCCTTATTTCGACGATTTTGAATCCGGTGCACCGGGATGGACTCCTTACGTAGATGTTGCGTGTGGTACTAACTGGGAACTTGGCACACCGAACACCGGCTTTACAATTGGAGCGTATTCCGGGATGA